>JAJPYW010000100.1 GCA_021204715.1 Prevotellaceae bacterium | reverse complement strand
CCCGCCATCCTCGCCGCCGACTGCGCCCCCTGGGGCGAAGAGGTCGACATGCTCTCGGCCAGTGAAGCCGACTGGATACATGTCGACATCATGGACGGCGTGTTCGTGCCCAACATCTCTTTCGGCTTCCCCGTGTTGCAATCGGTCAAAGGACGGATGCGCAAGCCCCTTGACGTGCACCTGATGATTGTCTCTCCCGAGAAGTTCATCGCGGAAGTGAAAGACCTTGGCGCCTACATCATGAACGTGCATTACGAGGCGTGCCCGCACCTGCACAGGGTGGTGCAGCAGATACGCGAGGCGGGCATGCAGCCGGCCGTCACCTTGAATCCGGCCACGCCGGTAGGGGCGCTCAAAGAGATTATCGGCGACCTTTATATGGTGCTGCTCATGGGCGTGAATCCCGGTTTCGGCGGGCAGCGCTTCATAGAGCATACCATAGACAAGGTGCGCGACTTGAAGGCGTTGATTGCCGCCGCCGGCGCGCCCACATTGATTGAAGTAGACGGCGGCGTGAACTTGCACACGGGCGCCCGCTTGGTGGAAGCCGGCACCGATGTATTGGTATCGGGCAGCGCCGTCTTCCAAGCTCCCGATCCCTTGGAGGCCATACGCGCGTTGAAGCGCCTCTGACCTGCCCGTCGAAGAGACTCTGTTCCTATTTGAAGCGCCTATAATCCGCTCCATTGTCAGTCGGTTGGTCAAGAACCTCTCCCTTCCTGCGGCTCTTGTTGCCTTTGGCAGTGGGCATCGCCGCGGGCGACCGCTTCCCTTGCGCCGTCGAGCCGTGGGTGTGGGCAGTTGTCGGCTTGCTACCTTTGACGGTTTACGCACTCTCCCGCCACCACACCTGCCGCCGCCTCTTCGACGCCGCAGCCTGCCTCTTCCTACTCTTCACGGGCTTTACCTTGGCCGGATGGCAATGGCAAGAGAGTGCCTTCCCTTACCGCGACTCTCCGGCGGCCGCCTACCGTGTCCGCTTGGTGGAGCGTCCGCAAGAAAAGGAACGCTCGCTGTTGCTGCGCGCTGTTCTCTTGGGCAAGGGCGGGGAAGCGGCGGCACAGCGTCGGTACCTTCAAAAGCCATGCCTGCTCTACTTTCCAAAAGATACCGCTGCGGCCATGCTGGGTAGGGGAGACGAGCTGTGGATTCAAGCCCGCCTCGCTCCGCCCGGGAACGGCGCGCGCCGCACGGAAGCGTTCGATTACGCGCGCTACCTGCGCCGCAAAGGAATATGTGCCGGCGGCTATGTGCCAGAAGGCAACTGGCGGGTAACGGCGCATAACGAGGCCCGCACCTTGCGGCAAAGAGCCGCCGACTTGCGCGGCCGGGTGGTGGATTACTACCGCTACGCAGGCTTTGAAGGCGACGAGCTGGCCGTGCTCTCGGCCTTGACGGTGGGTTATAAAGAGACGTTGGACAGGGAGCTGAAAGAGACCTACGCCCTGACCGGCGCCGCGCATGTGCTGGCCCTTTCAGGACTGCACACGGGCTTCCTGTACGCCTTGCTCCTCTTCCTTTTCGCACCCCTTTGGCACAGGTGGAGAAAGTTGAAGCTCCCCTTGATGGCATGCGTGCTCTTGCTGCTGTGGACGTTCGTGCTCACAACGGGGCTCTCCACATCGATGGTCAGGGCGGCGGTGATGTGCTCCTTCTCCCTCGTCTCGCTGTTGCAGCACCACAAGCCCTTCACCATGAACCTGCTGGCCGCGGCCTCCTTCGGCATGCTCCTCTTCCGCCCGCTGTGGCTCTTCGACGTGGGCTTCCAGCTCTCGTTCTCGGCTGTGGCGGGCATTGTATGGCTGCAGCCCAAGCTCTATGGTCTGTGGCAAGCCGGGCACCCCTTGCAGCGAAGTCTCTGGAGCTTGGCCACCTTGTCGGTGGCCGCTCAAGCGGGCACGCTTCCTTTGTCCATATACTATTTCTCACGTTTCCCCACCTATTTCCTGCTGACCAACTTGTGGGTGGTGCCTATGGTCACCTTGGTGATGTACGGGGGCGTGCTGCTCTTGGTGTTGGCACCCTTCCCCGTATGGGTACACGCGCTGGCCTCCCTGCTGAAGCCCCTGTTGTGGTGGCAGAACACCGCCTTGCGGCACATCGGCAGGCTTCCCTGCGCCTCGATAGAGGGGATACATTGGGATGCCGTCGAAGTGGGGCTGTGTTACCTCTGCCTCTTCCTTTGGGCGCGTTGGCTTCTGAGCCGCTCGGCCGCCAACCTGACGCGCGCGCTCGCCGTGGTGTTGCTCTTCGTCGCTTACCACACCGTCACCGGCCTGCTTGCGGCGCCGGGATAGAACTCCCGTGTGTAGCATCGGGCTGCTCCCGTATATAGCAACGAAGCACTTCCGTGTGTTGTCACGAAGTGCTTCAAATAGCTGCTGTCGACGTGCTTTGACAGGTGTCAATCCCGCTCCAAGGCGTGCGGGTCGCGTTCCTTGATAAGGCCTGTGCGGTAGGCCACGAGCAGCTTGCTCAGGTCTTCTATCTGGGCTTGCAGTATCTTTCCCTTGTCGGTGTCTTTCACCATCATGCGTTGCTGGTTGAACTCTATGAGGAAGGTGGTCGACTTGATGTCGAGCCCTTCGGCGATGGCCTTCTGCCGGCTTTGGAAGGGTTCGTGCTGGACGAGCTGCATGCCGCGCGAGTGGTAGACAAGCGTGTATCCGGCAATGCCCGTCTCGGGCTGGTAGGCCTTGGAGAAGCCCCCGTCGATGACAAGCAGCTTGCCGTCGGCCTTGATGGGTTGCTCGCCTTTGATAATCTTCACGGGCACGTGGCCGTTGATGATGTGCGAGTGGGGGCCGGGCTCCACGCCGAACTCTCTTAGTATCTTGTCGCAAATGTCGGCACGGTTGCGCAGGGTGTAGTAGTTGCCTTTCGACTCTTTCCACAGCTCCTTGTCAGAGACGAAGTAGCGCTCGAAGGTGGCCATCTTGTCCTTGTCGAACGAGGAGGCGTCGGGGCCGCACCACAGGTACCACATGTAGTCGCGCGCGAAGCTCTTGCCTTCGGAGTCTTCCTCGTCCAAGTAGGCCTTGCGGATGAGCTGGTCGGTCTTGCTGAGCAGCTTCTTGCCCGAATACTCCTTGTTGCCGATGCGCACTTGCTTGAACGTGCCGTCTTCGTTCATGGGGATGGAGGCGTGGT
>JAJPYW010000194.1 GCA_021204715.1 Prevotellaceae bacterium | reverse complement strand
GACGTGTGGACGCTTACCAAGGATGAAGTGGAAATAGGAATGAAAGGGGAGTTGAGCAACATTCGCGCTTGGGGAACGTATCTCTCCTGTAAGAAGAACGATTGCGACATCATCATGGCCGCCACCTACAAGATTGAAGACGACGACAAAGGCGCATATACCGTGACCGTGGTGGGCTTTCCGGGCAGGTTCGTGAACTGGCATTCGGCAACACCGGACGATTACGAGTGGATGCGCATACAGAGGGGGAGCGGCACCCAAAGCCAAAACACCGCAACGCCTGTGGTGAAGAGCAAGAATTAATCATCTAAATAAAACAAACAAAACAATGAAGAAAGTATTATTCATGGTTGCCGCGCTGGCATGCTGCACGGCAATGCAAGCCCAGATTGTGTCTTCCAGAAGTTCAATCAGAAGTTCAATCGGCGGCACGGAGAAAGACCTTACGTGGTTTTTTAAGGCCGGCGTCAGTTTTATGAATTTCGGTGGCGACGGAGCAGAGGGCTCCGACATGAAAGTGGGTTACAATGGTGTATTCGGCTTCCAGAAGCTAATACAAAACAACGGCGCTTATTGGGGAATGGACTTAGGCCTTGGTTCACGCGGATATAATCTATATTCTTTGCATGTGATGGCATATAATGTACAATACTCTCCGTTCACTTTCGGATGGAAGATAAGGTTGGCCGACAAAGTCAAATTAGATCCCCATGTGGCCGTGTATGCAAGTTATGATTTTAAAAGTAATCGCGATTGGCAAAATGACTATGACATATGCATTAATATCGTCGTGGGGGGTTGGGATGGCCGCTTCAATTTGGACTTGACTTACCAACGCGGTTTCGTCAATGCGGTCACGGGCTATGGCCCCTTTAAAACCAGCAACGTGCTGCTTCGTTTGGGTGTAGCCTTCTAAACAACTTATGTCATCCTGTCGGCGCAAGAGTACTCTTTCACGCAGCGAGGGCACACCTGTCCGCTGAGCGGGGAGGGAAGCAAGTACGTGGTGAACGTCAGCGCGAAGAGTTTCAGCTTTTTGACCTGACGTTCCTATTTCTTCATCGAAGCCCTCACCAAGTAGCCGATGAGCAGCACGTAGGCCACGAGTGCCACAACCTCCGACCAAGCGTTGGCCGTCCACGTGTCGTTCACCAAGTTCAATCCGCCGAAGCGCAGGGCCGCGCTCACCACGCCCATCAAGGCGCCGCCGGCAATGAATCCCGATGCAAGCAAGGTGCCCTTCTCGCCGCGCGCGGCGTTCACGGCCGCGTCCTTGCTGCGGGTGGTCACATACCAGTTCACGATTCCGCCAATGAGCAGCGGGGTGTTCAGTTCCAAGGGAATGAACATGCCAAGGGCGAAGGCCAAGGCCGGAATCTTCAAGAAAGTAAGTATAACGGCCAGCACCGCGCCTATGCCGTAAAGCAGCCACGGGGCACTCACGCCGTTCATGAGCGGCTCTATGACCGCGGCCATGGCGTTGGCTTGCGGGGCGGCAAGCTGTCCGCTGGTAAAGCCGTAAGTTTTGTTCAAGATAATCATCACGCCGCCCACGGTCGCCGCCGATACCAACGTGCCGAGGAACTTCCACTGCTCCTGCTTGCGCGGCGTGCTGCCAAGCCAGTAACCAATCTTCAAGTCGGTCACGAAGCCGCCCGCCATGGAGAGCGCCGTGCACACCACGCCGCCCATAATCAGCGCCGCCACCATGCCCGTGGGGCCTTTCAACCCGGCCGCCACCATTACTACCGACGCCAAGATAAGCGTCATGAGCGTCATGCCCGACACCGGGTTGGTGCCCACGATGGCGATGGCGTTGGCCGCCACCGTGGTGAACAGGAAAGCGATGACAGCCACTAAAAGAATGGCCACCACCGTGTGCAGCACGTTGCCCTGCATCACGCCGAAGTAGAAGAAGAGCAACACCAATACCAACGTCACGATAGAGCCTATGGCGATGACCTTCATGGGCAGGTCGCGCTGCGTGCGTTTCACCTCCGCGCTTGCCGCGGCCTTGCCGCCCATCTCCTTGGCGGCCAGTCCCACGGCGCTCTTGATGATGCCCCACGACTTGACAATGCCTATGATGCCCGCCATGGCGATGCCCCCTATGCCTATGCTCTTGGCGTAGAACTTGAAGATAAGCTCGGGCGACATCGCGCCCACCGTGGGGTTGCCAAGCGCGGCCAAGTCGGCGGGGTTCCATTGGTTCAGCACCGCGTCGCCCCACAGGAGCGACATGCCCGGAATGATAATCCACCACACCAACAACGAGCCCGCGCAGATAATGGCGGCATATTTCAATCCCACGATATAGCCCAAACCTAAAACGGCGGCACCCGCGTTCACCTTGAAGACCAACTTGGCTTTATCGGCCACCACATCGCCCCAAGCGCACACGCGCGAGGTAATGTTCTCGTTCCACCAGCCGAAGGTAGCCACGATGAAGTCGTACAGGCCGCCTATGACGCCCGCCACCAAGAGCGGCTTGGCTTGGTTGCCACCCTTCTGGCCCGACACAAGCACCTGCGTGGTGGCCGTGGCTTCGGGGAAAGGATACTTGCCGTGCATGTCGCTCACGAAATACTTGCGGAACGGAATCAAGAACAAGATGCCCAACACACCGCCCAAGAGCGAGCTCACGAACACTTGCGCGAAGGATACGGTAATCTCCTTTGGATAAGTCTCTTGCAGAATGTAGAGCGCCGGCAGCGTGAAGATGGCGCCCGCCACGATGACGCCCGAGCTGGCGCCTATCGACTGGATGATGACGTTCTCGCCCAACGCCTTCTTGCGCTTGGCCGCGCCCGATACACCCACGGCGATGATGGCGATGGGAATGGCCGCTTCAAATACCTGACCCACTTTCAGCCCCAGATAGGCAGCCGCCGCCGAGAAGAGTACCGCCATGCCCACGCCCCACAGTACCGACCACAAGTTCACTTCCGGATAGTTCCCCTCCGGTCTCATCAGCGGAGTGTAGTTCTCACCCGGTTTCAACTCGCGGAACGCGTTCTCAGGCAAGCCAGCCGCTTGCCCTTCCTTTATCTCATCCATGTCCTTCATAGTAGCTATGATTGTTGTTCGGGGTTGATGACAACCCTGTTTATTTATCCTTCTTCGAATCGGTCAAGTCGCCCTCTATCGTGAG
>JAJPYW010000290.1 GCA_021204715.1 Prevotellaceae bacterium | reverse complement strand
ACGCTCGTTCCGCATCAGCTACACCGCGCCCGCCTATTATGACTCTACGTTGAAGTTGCTGCGCAACATCATCATCGTCGACATCAACGCTTCCAAGTACACCCAGCCCAAGTTCAAGTATGCCAAGGATGTGTACGCCTACCCCCAGTCCATCTTGACGATACAGGCACCCGACGAGGCCTCCTTCGCCGACTTCGTGCAAGAGAACCGTCAGGTCATCATCGACTTCTTCACCCATGCCGAGATGAACCGCCGCATCGAGATGTTGGAGAACGCGCACAGCGACTACATCGCCACCAAGGTGAAGAGCATGTTCGATTGCGACGTGTGGGTGCCCTCCGAGCTGAACTCATACAAAGTGGGCGAGGACTTCTTCTGGGCAGGTACCAACGCCGCCACCGCCGACCAGAACTTCGTCATCTACTCCTATCCTTATACCGACAAGGAGACTTTCACCCAGGCTTACTTCGTGCACAAGCGCGACTCGGTGATGAAAGAGAACATACCCGGCGCGCGCGAAGGCATGTACATGGCCACCGATTCCCTGCTCACCGACGTGCGTCCCATTACCGTGCAAGGCGCCTATACGTTGGAGGCCCGCGGCCTTTGGCGCATCGAGGGCGACTTCATGGGCGGCCCCTTCGTCTCGCATGTACGGTTGGACCGCGCCAACCAGCGCATCATCGTGGCCGAGATATTCATCTACTCGCCCGACAAGTTGAAGCGCAACTTGGTGCGTCAGATGGAGGCCTCGCTTTACACGTTGCGTCTGCCGGGCACCAAGGAGGAAGTGGAGATACCCGTGAACGCCGCTTCGGGGCAGGGCGCGACTGATAAAGAATAAGCATTAAAGAAGATAACGAAAATGGAAGACAAGCGTATTAGGGTGGGCATTACCCAAGGCGACATCAACGGAGTGGGCTACGAGGTCATCTTGAAGACCTTCTCCGATCCCGCCATGTTGGAACTGTGTGTTCCCGTTGTGTACGGCTCGCCCAAAGTGGCCGCCTATCACCGCAAGGTGCTGAACTTATCCACCAATTTCAGCATTGTGGGTTCCGCCTCGGAAGCGGTCCACAACCGCCTGAGCGTGGTGAACTGCAACGACGACGACGTGAAGGTGGAGTTCGGCAAAGCCGACGCCGAAGCAGGCAAGGCGGCCTTGGCCGCGTTGGAGCGTGCCGTTGAAGAGTATAAGTCGGGACTGATTGACGTGATTGTCACCGCCCCCATAAACAAGCACACCATACAGGGCGACGGATTCTCCTTCCCGGGACACACCGAGTACATGCAAGAGAAGTTGGGAAACGGCGACAAGGCGCTCATGATATTGATGAAAGGCAGTTTCCGCGTGGCCTTGGTCACGGGGCATGTGCCCGTGAGCCGCATCGCCTCCACCATCACCAAAGAACTTATAGAGGAGAAGCTCTCCATTTTCCACAACTCGTTGAAGTGTGACTTCGGCATCGGCGCGCCGCGCATCGCCGTGCTCGCGCTCAATCCCCATGCCGGCGACGAAGGCTTGCTTGGCAAGGAGGAACAGGAGATCATCCGGCCCGCCATCAGCGAGATGGCGGCCAAAGGGATACTGTGCTACGGTCCCTATCCGGCCGACGGCTTCATGGGCGCGGGCCGTTTCAACCACTTCGACGGCGTGCTCGCCATGTACCACGACCAAGGATTGGCCCCCTTCAAGGCGCTGGTCATGGACGAAGGCGTGAACTATACCGCAGGGCTGCCCGTTGTGCGCACCTCCCCCGCCCACGGCACGGCTTACGACATCGCCGGTAAAGGCACGGCGTCGGAAGACTCCTTCCGGCAGGCTGTCTACACGGCCATCGACATCTTCCGCAACCGCGTCCTTGAGAAAACCATACACGCCAACCCGTTGCGCAAGCAATATTACGACAAGCGCGACGACAGCGACAAACTGAAACTTGACGCTCCCGACGAGGAGTTGTAATCCATTATGACGAAAGCGGAGATACAACAGGTAAAGCTGCGTTTCGGCATCATTGGCAATGCCGAGGCTTTGTCGCGCGCCATCGACATCGCCATACAAGTGGCGCCCACCGACCTGTCGGTCTTGATAACCGGCGAGAGCGGGGTGGGCAAGGAGAGTTTTCCCCAGATTATCCACCAGTACAGCCGCCGCAAGCACGGGCAGTACATCGCGGTGAACTGCGGCGCCATTCCCGAAGGTACCATCGACTCCGAGCTCTTCGGGCACGAGAAGGGCGCCTTTACCGGCGCCATAGGCGAGCGCAAGGGCTACTTCGGCGAAGCCGATGGAGGCACCATCTTCTTGGACGAGGTGGGCGAGCTGCCCTTGCCCACGCAAGCCCGCCTGCTACGTGTGTTGGAGACGGGCGAGTTCATCAAAGTGGGCTCTTCCAAGGTGGAGAAGACCAACGTGCGCATTGTGGCCGCCACCAACGTGAACCTCTCTGAAGCCATCATGGACGGCCGCTTCCGCGAGGACTTGTACTACCGGCTCAACACCGTGCCCATACAGATTCCCGCCTTGCGCGAGCGTGGCGAGGATGCCGTGCTGCTGTTCCGCAAGTTCGCTTCCGACTTTGCCGAGAAGTACCGCATGCCTGCCATACAGCTCACCGAAGACGCCAAGCAACAGTTGCTTGCCTACCCTTGGCCGGGCAACGTGAGGCAACTGAAGAACATCACCGAGCAGATATCCATCATCGAGACCAACCGCGAGATTACCGCTTCTATCTTGAAGGGCTACCTGCCCGGAGAGCCTTCGCAACGCCTGCCGGCGCTCGTGCACGGGGGCGGGGGAAAGAGCTTCGAGAGCGAGCGAGAGATACTCTACCAAGTGCTCTTCGACTTGCGTCAGGACGTTACCGAGCTCAAGAAGTTGGTGAACGGCTTGATGGACGAGCGCGAAGCCGGCACCTTGAAGTCCGCTTCTGTTTCGCCCACCATCATCCGTCCCACTGTAGCCTCCAAGCCCGTCTTGGACGAGGCCGACGACATACAAGACACCGAAGCCTACGTGGAAGACTCCCTTTCGTTGGACGAAGTGGAGAAGGACATGATATGTAAAGCCTTGGAGAAGCACCGCGGCCGCCGCAAGGAAGCCGCCAAGGACTTGAACATCTCCGAGCGCACGTTATACCGCAAAATAAAGGAATATGGACT
>JAJPYW010000260.1 GCA_021204715.1 Prevotellaceae bacterium | reverse complement strand
CGGATGCAAAGGTAAGAACTATTTTTGAATAGACAAAACAATCAATAAAAATTTCCTACTTCCTGAAGCGTCCCGACGCACGACTGTACGGCGGGACGCTTTAATGGTTGATGCGTCCCATTGCAGATTCATCGTCTGCCGTTACATGCTGTCTGCCGTGCGGCGTCAATACTCGTCGTTGGCGTAGAAGGCGGCGTAGAGGTCGCGCGGCAAGGTGAACAGCTCTTCGTCACGGAAGAAGCGTTTGAGCTCCACGGCGGCTGTTTCGGGGGCGTCGCTGGCGTGCACGATGTTCTCTTGGAAGCTCATGGAGTAGTCGCCGCGTATGGTGCCGGGCAGCGCCTTGCGGCCGTTGGTGGGGCCGGCCAAGGTGCGCACCACTTCGATGGCGTCCACTCCTTCCAAGGCGACGGCCACCACGGGCGTGGACATCATGGCGTCTTTGATGCGCTGGAAGAAAGGCTTGTCGGCTAAGTGGGCGTAGTGCTCTGAAAGGAGCTCGTCGGTGAGTTGCATCATCTTCAAGCCCACCACGCGCAGGCCTTTGCGCTCGAACCGGGAGATAATCTCGCCGATGAGGTTACGTTTCACGGTACAGGGTTTGAGCAGTACCAAGGTCTTTTCTGTCTTCATATACAAGGTTTGTTTTAAGGGTTAATGAAAAAAACAGTTGGGGGACGTGCTTGCCCTTTGGCTTGCATCCCGCTCCAAATGTACGAAACTTCCGCTATATATCGGTTATAATGCGTGAAAAAGCGCGTTTCTTTTGTCTGAACACATAGGGGCGGTGCTGTCGAAGCGCTTCCGTTGGTCGAGTCGAAGCGCTTCCACTCAACCTCATGACAGTATTGATGAGATTATAACGACAGTATTGATGAAGATCTATCGAAGCGTTTCCATAGCACTTATCGAAGCGTTTCCATAGCACTTATCGAAGCGTTTCCATAGGTGGTATCGAAGCACTTCGATAGAAACCATGCAATACTGTCGATGCAACTTCATCATCACATTCAACTCGATTTCATCAATGCGTTTCTTAGGTTGTAGAAACTCGAGTTTGTAGATGTAGAAACTCGAATTTGTAGAAGTTATAAACTCGAGTTTGTAGGATCTATGGAAAGCTTTTATCAAAACGCATGGAAAACTTCCTTTTAAACGCTTGGAAAGCTTTTGTCAAAACCTGTCGAAACGTTTCGTTTAACTCCGGTTTTTTTGTAGTTTTGCCTGTAGAATATAGGTTATAGAAAGAGGCAGCGAGGGCATGTTGCAGAAGACAAGGGGCATTGTGTTGCATGTAGTGAAGCACAACGACAACACGCTGATAGTGGACATCTACACCGAGGCCACGGGCCGCGGCTCGTTTGCCGTGACTGTTTCGCACAGCCCGAGGGCGGCGGTGCGTTCGGTGCTGTTCCAGCCGTTGGCGCTGTTGGAGTTGGAGGTGGATTACCGCCCCAACACCGCCATTCACCGGGTGAAAGAGGCCAAGTCGCACTATCCCTTCTCCACGTTGCCTTACGATCCCTACAAGTCGGCCATCGCCCTCTTCTTGGCCGAGTTCCTTTACCGCGCCGTGCGCGAGGAGACTGAGAACCGTCCGCTTTTCGCCTACCTTGTGCACTCCATCACTTGGTTGGACACTTGCCGGGGCAGCTGTGCCAACTTCCACTTGGTGTTCCTTTTGCGCCTCTCGCGCTTCTTGGGCGTCTATCCCAATGTAGACAACTACCATGCGGGCGACTACTTCGACTTGCAGAACGGTCAGTTTGTGTCGCAGCGTCCCGGGCTGCACAACGCCTACATCGGCCCCGAGGAGGCTTCCCGGCTGCCGATGCTTATGCGCATGCGTTACGAGACAATGCACCTGTTGCGCCTGCGCCGTGCCGAGCGCAACCGCTGCCTTTCCTTGCTGAACGACTACTACCGCCTGCACCTGCCCGGCTTTCCGCAGCTCAAGTCGTTGGAGGTGTTGCAAACATTGTTCAACTGAACGGGAAGGTGTTGTTCCTTTAAATTAATTAGGGCATAAACCCTTTGAATACGCAAGATTCCTTACCTTTGTACCGGCCTCGGCGCGCTTTCATGCACCGTTTAATGCATTGAGCCTATGAAACGTTCCATACAGTTGATTCTTATCTACCTTGCCATGCAGGTGCTGGCCGCCCTCACCGCGGGGGCGTTCACGGTGCTCTATCTCTACCTGCGCTACAACACCCTTGACACCGCCTTGGCCGGGCGCGCCGTGTTGGTTCCCTCCTTGCTTTTGGGGTTCGTCTACATGGGTTGGTACTTGTGGCGCAAGGGCTATTTGCGCAACGACGGACTGCTGTATGCGCTCCCTTCCGTGCCTTGCCTTTTGTACAGCGTGCTGGCTGGCGTGGCGGCTATCTTCTTGGCCGATGTAGTCCAGTCGCGCCTTGCGTTCTTGCCCGACTGGATGGAGCAGTCGTTCGACGCGTTGCAATCGGGCGCCGCGGGCATTGTGTGCTTGGTGCTGTTGGGGCCTGTATTGGAGGAGTTGCTCTTCCGCGGCGCCGTCACCAAAGAGTTGCTGAAACGCTACAAGCCGCTTGCGGCCCTACTCTTTTCGGGACTGCTTTTCGGCGTGTTCCACATCAACCCGGCACAGGTGGTGGGCGCGGCGCTCATCGGCTTTCTGTTGGCTTGGGTGTATTACCGCACGGGCAGTGTGGTGTGTGGCATCGTAATCCATGTGCTGAACAACGGCCTTTCGGTGTACACGTCCATACACTACCCGGATATTACTTCGGTAACAGCGTTGTTGGCCACGCCTTGGTTGGTGGCGTGCACAGTGCTTGCCGTGGTGTTGTTGGTGCTTTCAGTGCCGAGGATACGGGGCTGAGCGTGTCGGTAAGTTTATACTTGCAACGAAAAGGAAGCAGCCTTTTATCTGATAAAAGAGCGGACTATACGTTGATAAAGACACAACTTTTGTTCAGATAAAGAATCAGTCTTTATTTCAACAAGGAAACTGCCTTTATTCAGTTAAAGACACCGCCCGCTTACTTTATACTTATTTCCCTTCCTTCGCCTTGAACGCCAGCGCATAGAGCCGCATCTGCTTCACCATGGAGAGCAAGCCGTTGCTGCGGGTGGGCGATAGGTGCTCTTTCAAGCCGATGCGCTCGATGAAGTAGAGGTCGGC
>JAJPYW010000167.1 GCA_021204715.1 Prevotellaceae bacterium | reverse complement strand
GAGTAATTATTAAATAGGAGTTTGTCGGCTATTTCTTTAATGGATAAATCCGTGTGACATAGCAGGTGCCTGATTTCTTCCACAACCGTTTCCGTTATCCACTGCGAACAAGTTCTTCCGCTTATGCTTTTGCACAAGTGGGATAAATATTTGGGAGTAACGTATAATTTGTCGGCATAATAACAAACCTCCCTGTGAATGCCTTTGTCATTCTGTAACAAGTTTATGAACGCAGTGAATAAATAGTTGGAACGAGTGGGCGTATCGGCATCGGCCGATACGATTTCTTCCATTACTTCTTTGTAGGTTCCCAATATATCATACAGAATGATTTCCACGAAATGGGACATTATTTTTTCATAATAGGGATGGGTGGAAGAAAACATCTGTGTAATATACTCCTTCAGCCGCATTAAATTATGGAACTGATTTTCACTGATATGCAACAGTGGATGTTTCCGAATGGCGAAAAGAAGATTCAGGAGGTCTTGCGTGCGTAGGAAATCGTGTACCTTCATTGTCCGCAAACAAATTGCGGAACAATCCACATCGGAACTAAACATCCAGTTTGTTATATTTGTGTTGGGAGGAATAAACAACAGGTCGGAATTTTCCATCACGACCATCTTGTTATCAATGTATATCTGGGTTTTTCCTTGCTTGCACATTAGCAAGATCGTCATATTGGAATTGGCGGAAATAGTAGATTCCAGCTTATTCGTTTCATTAATGATAATAATATCACCCTCGTGGTATGATGCGACCTTGTTGTCTTCTTTACCGCAAGTGCCCGATTTCGTTTCACCGTTCTCCATATCTATTGCTTTCAGCGAGGTCAGGCTGCGCCCGGCAGAGCCGGAAGCGAGCTTCCGCCCTGCTGTCGCTTGCGCTATCGTTCACCTTATGCATGTCAACGGATTGTTGGTGCCAAACGCAGCTTTCATTACAGGATTGCTTAAGTTACGTCCTGAACAATAACCTGAAATTGAAGACAGCCCGGAATCAAGGGTTGCAGGCAAGGCAGGCCATAACTGAAAATCGCGCCAAACTTTTGCCTCAGCTCAATGGCTTTGCTTCGTTCGACGATAATTTCGAACCTCCTGTCAGCGCGACCGACCAAAGTGACAATGGCGCTCCTTACTACATTACACATACCTTGCAATACGCGGCAGGAATGGGCATACAGCTGAGCATGCCTCTCTACGACCAAACCTTGTTGACATCCATGCAATTGGTAAAACAAGCTTCAGAGATGAGCGTCTTGCAAGAAGAAAAGGTAAGCGAAGATTTGCTTGAGAATACGGCAAAGATGTCCTTTATGGCTCAGGTAACCCATGAACAGATTTCGTTGATTGAAAAAAACATTCAAAGTCTCACGGAATTACGAGATCAGACATACGCCTTGGGAGAGAACGGAATGGCATTGGAAGTCGAACCTGAAACGTTGGGGAAGCGGCTATCCCGACAATAAATTGTGGGACTCCTACGGATTGGGGGGGGCTTTGCGGATACCTATATTCGACTCGTTGGACAAACGCTCTAAAACAAGAAAAGGAAAACTGGATGTCGCCAATGCAGAACTGGAATTGCAAGATACCCAACGTGACATGGAGGTTCAGTACGACAATGCCCTGATAGAACGCGCCAGTGCCTTGCAAAACTATCAACGTGATAAGGAGGCATACGAACGAGAATATGCTTTGCAACTCCGCCTTGCCGAAGCGACGCTGAAAGACGCAATAGCGGGAGACACTGTCCTTGGTGCGACCATCAGCCGCACGCGGTATAGCGCATTGATGGTGGATAACAGTGCCGAAGAACTGGAAATCAAAATCAAGCAATTGGAAAAAGACGTGCGACGTTACCAAAACCTTGTGGAAAAAAAGGCCGCGACAGCATTGCAACTCGAACACATGCAAGTGGAACTGGATGCCACGCGGCAAGAGTTGGCCTCGGTGCTCCGACAGAAAGAAGTCGCCAACACGAGCGTGAAGGAAGCCAGCCTGCGCACCGGGTCTATGGAAGCGGCGCGGGAAAAGGCGGAGGCCTCTCTCGAACAGGCCAGACTGAACTATTCATACACAGTGGTTCTTGCTCCGTGTGACGGCCAGGTGGGAAGAAGAGCCATAGAGGAAGGGCGGTTCATACCGGCCGGAACGGTTATTACCGACATCATCCCCGAACGCGAGAAATGGGTAATAGCCAATTTCAAGGAGAAACAAACCGGGAACCTTTATGTGGGGCAGAAAGTCAGCATGACCGTCGATGCCATCAAGGGGCGTGCCTACGAAGGACATATTACCCACATCGCGGGTGCCACAGGCAGTAAATTCTCCAACGTGCCTACTGACAACAGCGCGGGCAACTTTGTGAAGATTCAACAACGTGTTCCCGTCCGCATTGCCTTTGACGGACTTGCCATGGAAGATTACAACCAAATGGCTGCCGGCATGATGGTAGTGGTAAAAGCCCATAAGTAAGATAAAAGAAGCAACGGCATATTTTGAGAATCCGGTATTTCGCTCCCAGGTTCCCAAGTGGGCATCCACACTCTTGCTGCTCATCCTGTTTATGCCCATTATGACGTGTGGGTCGATGTATAGTTCGGTTTCGGCCGACACGATCGGGGCATTGCAGCTTTGGTCAGAAGATTTTACCTTTTGTTCCTTGTGCGGAATGGTAGGCACGTGTGCTGCCGCTCCTTTATTTTACAAGGTGTCGTGCATCCGCCGCCACCGCCTGATGTTTCTGATGGGATTCGTGAACTTTGCCACTTTTGCCCGTCTGCTGCTCCGGCGCGATTTCCGATACATGTTAGGGCCGGCAGGTGACGGACGCACGACGCGACAATGGGATGAAGTGGAAAAAGCGAAGTCGGCTATGGTTCCCATGGCCAATTTCTATTTTATGACTATAGCGACAGCGGGCATCGGCCTGAGTTCTTGGTTTGCCAACTGGCATATATGGTCGGAAGTGCCCCGGCTTTGGAATATGATATTGGCTATCCTGATGTTGCTGATTTTCTTTATGGAAAGGCCACGAGGATGGGAGGACGTGGATGAATCGGCCATGTCGCCCGATGACGCTCCCCTGATTCCCGACGGGCGGTGCCCGTTTCTTCCATGGAAGCCGGACGGGGGATTGAAATACCTGCCCGACTTTACCGCCATCTGCATGGTG
>JAJPYW010000097.1 GCA_021204715.1 Prevotellaceae bacterium | reverse complement strand
CTGAAGTGTATCAAAAGAAAATTATTTAAATGTTGTCGGCAACATCCCACCATAAACGCTCCCACATGTCATCGCTACCGTTCAGGTACTTGTTGATGGCATCTGTGGAGTTATCTACATTATACAGTTTGTCGTTGTCACCGTAGCTCAGGCGGTAAGGATAAACTGTTATGTTATTTACAGTCTGACCATCGTAAATGGGCAACGTAGGTATATTGAAGCGGCGCCAGTCGGACCATGACTCGATACCGCAAGTCATGAAACCTGCCAAGAAACGCTGCATGACAATCTGGTCAAGGGCCGTGTTGGTGTCCGAAGAGAGGGCAACCTTGTCGGAAGCGATGTAGTCGTCCACACCCGATACAGCCGTATGATAGGTACCTTGGAACTCGAAGGAGGCACGGATGCCCGCCTCATAGAGCGACTTCGCGTCGGCCGAAATCCAGCCACGCTCGGCGGCTTCGGCCTCTACCAGCAGCGTACGCGCCGTGGTGATGACACCATACGTGGCTTGCGGGTCGCAATAGGTAGCCGCCACGCTGCAAGCACCATCGGCTGCTGCAATGACCTCGTTATTTGAAGTCAAACCGAAGGGTACGCCTACGTAAGCGTCGAAGTCTTCGGGGTCGCCGTCAACGGTGCCCATGTAGCCGTCCAACGTGAAGTAGGAGAACATACGCGGGTCTTGGTACTCCTTCAAGGCATCTACAATCACCTTGTTGGCCGTGAAGCTATTGCTGGCACCGGAATAGTCCATGTTGCCTACATAGTACATCCACGAATAATACTCGCTGTTGCTGCTGAAGGTGTAGTGAAGGCCGTCTGCCACATCCGTCATGCCGCCGTCCGCGTAGGCTTGGGCGAAGCGGGCTTTGCCCGTGTCGGGAGCCACGTCGGCCAACTTGATGGCAAGCATCATACGCAAGGAGGCGTTGAACTTCTTCCACTTGGCGATGTCGCCGTTGTAGAGTATGTCGGCGCTCGAGAGCGAGCCGGTGGTGTCGAACTGGCTGTAAGCCGATACCAACTCATCGTTCAAGCCGGTGTAGATGTCCTCTTGCGAGTCGAACTTGGGTTCCCATATATCCTCGCTCTCGCCCTTGAATGCCTCCGAGTAGGGCAGCGGGCCCAAGATGTCGGTAAGCATCATGAAGAAGAAGCAACGCAAGGTCTGGGCGGCGGCAATCTGGTTGGCGTTGTCGCCGAAAGAGGTCACGGATATCTCGTCTTTCGTCTCCTCGTCGCGGTTCCTCTCGATGATGGTGTTCAAGTTTTTGATGACGTAATAGTAATAGGTACCTGTACTGTAGCTGGTCGTCGTGGTCAAGCCGCCATACTGGTTGTTCTTCGTTTCCGAAAGATAACCGGTGCGCAGCTGCGTCCACGGGTCGTAGCTGTATGAGTTCATGGTGAAGTTGGCCACATACTCTGCCGAGAAGGTGAACAGCATGGAGGTATATGCCACGCTGGGCTTGTTGGGGTTTACGTTCAGGTCGCCGAAATCGCCCATGTCGCAACCCGTCGCCACCATTGTAAGTGCCGCAAAGGCGGCTATCATTGATTTTATATGTTTCATATCTCTATTCTCCTTTTTCTATTATTGCGATTAGAAACCTAATTTAAGCGTGAAACCGAAGGAACGGGTAGAGGCTGCTTGGCCACCTTCTCTCCAATTGTCGCCTGTCTCGGAGGGATCCACATTGGGACATGCTGAATAAATCAACCACGGGTTGTTGGCCACGAAGGAGATGCTGGCATTGGTGATGCCTATCTTCGCCCTGTCGAGCAATGCCTTGGGAAATTCGTAGCTCAAAGAGAGCTCGCGCATCTTCAAGTAGCTGCGGCTGTAAACCCAATGGTCCAAATCGTAAGCGGCTTGGTAGAAGTAGTAGTAGTAGGCATTCATGTAGGCCTCTACGGGTGCGCCGCTTTCATCCACGCCCTTTACCAAGACACCGCCGCCCTTGCTGATGGGCTCACGTTCGCATACGCCGTTGACGTTGGTCTTGGTGGTGGCGGTGTTCGTACCGGCACCGGTGCCCCACATGTTGGTCCACGATACCATCTTGCCGCCTATCATGAAGTCGAAGTTGGCTGCGAGGCTCAGGCCTTTGTAGTGCAAGTCGGTGGAGAAACCGCCCGTCCATTTGGGCTGGAAGTTACCGGCTGTCTTCTCGTTGTTGAGGTCCCATTTGGGCTTATAGCCGCCGCCCCATGAGGAGGAAGAGGTCTGCTCAAGAATGAGCTGGCCGTCGTCGGTGCGGGCCCAGCGGGCCATGGTGGTGATGTCGCCAAGCGGACGGCCCACGATGGATTTCAAGTACCAGAAGTAGTAGAAGCTGTTGCCTTCAATCATGTAGGTGTCGATGCTTGAATTCAGGCGCACTAACTTGTTGACGTTCTTGGAGATGTTGCCGTCGATGTTCCACTCGAAGTTGCGGGTCTTCACCGGCGTGCCGCCCAAGCTGATTTCAACACCTTGGTTACGTACCAAACCGGCGTTCAGCTGGCGTGTGCCGTAGCCCGACTGCGGGGCCACCGTCATGTTCAGAATCTGGTTCTTGGTGTCGCGGCGGTAGAAGTTGATGTCGCCGAAGAAGCGGCTGTCGAACATACGGAACTCGGTACCTAACTCGTAAGCCGTGGAGATGGTGGGCTTGATGCTCGGGTTAAGCTGCGTGGAGCTGGGATAGAGCGCGGTCTGCGAGTTGTACTTCATGTTGTAGCCATCGGAATTGGCGTAGCTGTAGGCCATGTTGGTGTTGTACACGCTCAGGGTAGAACCCACCTGTGCCATGGAGGCACGCAGCTTCCAGTAGTTCAGCCACGTGGCCTTCTTCATGAACTGGTTCAGCATGACGCTGGCCGAAACGCCGCCGTAGAGGTAGCTGTTGTTGGCAGACGGAAGACGGGAATCCCAGTCGTTACGGATGGAACCGTCGAGGAAGTAGGTGTCGTCGAAGCCCAACGTAACGGTGCCGTAGACACTGCGCGTCTTGTAGTGCTGCTCGGTGTTGTCGGCTCCTACGTATCCGCTGGAGGCGGCGAGGTTATAGAAGTCGGGCATAATCAAGCCGTCTTGGGTGTAGGCTTCCAAGTCACCGTAATGGTAACCGCGCTGTTCCATGAAGACGGCGGCATCGACCGTCAAGCGGTCGTTGATGTAGCGGTCGCCCCACGTAAGGCGCTCTTGCA
>JAJPYW010000012.1 GCA_021204715.1 Prevotellaceae bacterium | reverse complement strand
GAAGGAACCACAAAAATATACCAACTTGGGCGGGAAAATACCCAAAGGCGCCCTCTTGGTAGGCCCTCCGGGAACGGGAAAGACGCTTTTGGCCAAAGCCGTGGCAGGCGAAGCCAACGTGCCCTTCTTCTCATTGGCAGGCAGCGACTTTGTGGAGATGTTCGTGGGTGTGGGCGCTTCGCGCGTGCGCGACCTCTTCCGTCAAGCCAAGGAGAAAGCCCCTTGCATCGTGTTCATAGACGAGATAGACGCCGTGGGACGCGCCCGTGCCAAAGCCGCCGCCATGGGCGGGAACGACGAGCGCGAGAACACGCTCAACCAGCTGCTCACCGAGATGGACGGTTTCGGTTCCAACAGTGGTGTGATTATCTTGGCAGCCACCAACCGGGTGGATGTGCTTGATAAGGCACTCTTGCGTGCCGGCCGCTTCGACCGCCAGATACACGTGGACCTGCCCGACTTGAACGAACGCAAGGAGGTGTTCGGCGTGCACCTGCGCCCCATCAAGATAGACTCCACCGTCGATGTGGACTTATTGGCAAGGCAGACACCGGGCTTCTCGGGCGCCGACATCGCCAACGTGTGCAACGAGGCCGCGCTGATAGCCGCGCGCCACGGCAAGAAGTATGTGGGCAAGCAAGACTTCTTGGACGCGGTGGACCGCATCGTGGGCGGCTTGGAGAAGAAGAACAAGATTACCACCGAGGCCGAACGCCGTTCCATCGCCATACACGAGGCGGGGCACGCCAGCATATCGTGGCTGTTGGAATATGCCAACCCGCTTATCAAAGTGACCATTGTGCCGCGCGGACGCGCCTTGGGCGCCGCTTGGTACCTGCCCGAAGAGCGGCAGATAACCACCAAAGAGCAGATGCTCGACGAGATGTGCGCCACCTTGGGCGGACGCGCCGCCGAGGATTTGTTCATAGGCCGCATCTCCACCGGCGCCATGAACGACTTGGAACGGGTGACCAAACAAGCCTACGGCATGGTGGCCTATTTGGGCATGAGCGAGAAGCTGCCCAACCTGTGCTATTACAACAACGACGACTACTCTTTCCAGCGTCCCTACAGCGAGAAGACCGCCGAACTTATCGACCAAGAGGTGAAGCGCATGGTCAACGAACAGTATGAACGCGCCAAACGCATCTTGTCCGAGCACCGTGACGGACACAAGCGGTTGGCCCAACAGCTCATAGACCGTGAAGTAATCATGGCGGAGGATGTGGAAGCCATCTTCGGCAAGCGTCCGTGGGCTTCGCGCTCGGAAGAGATTATCATGGCGGCCAACAAGAGCAACGCGGCCGAAGGAAGGGAAGAGAAGCAGCCTGCCGGGGAACCGAAAGCCGCCGAGGACAACGCTCCCACAGGTGACAAGGTGCCCGACACAAGCCCCGCGGCCGGTGACAAAGCATCAGCCGACAACGCCCCAGCCGGCGGCAATACACCCGGCACAAGCCCTGCGGCAGGTGACAAGGCATCCGCCAACGGCAATACAGAGAAATAACCGGCAACGTGGAACATTCGATTTAAAGAGAGGGAAAACGTCATGAAGAACAATTTCTTGCAACGGTCGGTTACGGGCGTGTTGTTCGTGGTGGTGATGGCAGGCAGCATGCTCTACAGCCCCTTCAGCTTCGGCATCGTTTTCATGCTCATCTCGGCACTTACCGTGAGCGAGTTCGGCCACTTGATTAACCGCGACGGCCGCGCCCGGGTGAACCGCACCATTACCGCCTTGGGCGGCGCTTACCTTTTCCTTGCCATCATGGCCTACTGTGCAGCCGTGGCCGACGCGCGTGTCTTCTTGCCCTACTTGCTGCTGTGGCTCTACCTCTTGACAAGCGAAATCTATGCCCGCAAGGAGCGTCCCTTGGAGAACTGGGCTTTCTCGGCGTTGAGCCAGCTCTACGTGGCACTTCCCTTCGCCTTGCTCAACGTGCTGGCTTTCCACAGCGGGGAGAAGGGCGTCGTGGCATACAATGCCATACTGCCTCTTTCGGTATTCATCTTTATCTGGCTGAGTGATTCGGGCGCCTACTGCATAGGCACGCTCTTGGGCCGGCACCGCCTGTTTCCCTCCATATCGCCCAAGAAGTCGTGGGAAGGGAGCGTGGGCGGAGGCGTGTGCGCCATCATTGCCGCCTTCGTCTTGGCGCGTTTCTTCCACTTCCTGCCTGCGTGGCAATGGGTGGGATTGGCCATTGTGGTGGTGGTTTTCGGCACGTGGGGCGACCTGACGGAATCGCTTTTGAAACGCCGCTTGGGTATCAAGGATTCGGGCACCATACTGCCGGGACACGGCGGCATGCTCGACCGCTTCGACAGCTCGCTCGTGGCTGTTCCGGCGGCCGTGGTCTACCTCTACGTCATTTCGCTGTACGCTTTCTAAGCAGCTCCACCATCTTGCAGGCGGCGCGCCGGGGCGCGTCCTTGGCCCCGCCCAAACGGGCGAGCACTTCTCCGTAGCCGTCGTCTATCTGCTGGCGGTAAGCCTCGTCGCAAAGGATGCGCTCCATTTCGGCACACAGCTGCGGCACGGTCATGGCGTCGGCCACCAACTCTTTCACCACCTCGCGGCCGGCTATCAAGTTCACCAAAGAAATGAAGCGCACTTTCAGCACGTGCCGCTTCAAAAAGGCCATGAGCTTGCCCATGGGCATGCGGTAACACACCACTTGCGGCACGCGGAAGAGGGCGGTCTCCAAAGTGGCCGTGCCCGACGTGACCAACGCTATCTTGGCATGGCGCAGCAAAGCGTATGTGTGGTTCAGCAGGAGCTTCACGTCGGAATTGCCCAAGTATCCCCAATAGAAATCGGGGGAGATGCCCGGCGCGCAGGCAAGCACCGGCTGGTAGCTGGGGAAAGCGTCGGCCGCCTCGAGCATGGCGGGCAAGTTGTTTTTTATCTCTTGCTTGCGGCTGCCTGCAAGCAAGGCGATGACGGGCTTGCCGGCCGATAGGAAATGCTCGCCTGCAAAGGTCTCGAATGTGTCGTGGTCGGTGGCTTGGTAGGCCGCCACCTCGTCGGCCGTGGGGTTGCCCACATAGTGTATGGGGTAGTGGTGCTTCTCCTCGAAGAAGCTTTTCTCGAAGGGCAGGATGGAGAAGATTTCGTCTACATCGCGCTTGACGCGCTTGATGCGGTACTCCTTCCAAGCCCATATCTTGGGGGCGATGTAGTAGTACACCGGTATGTGGGTATGGG
>JAJPYW010000108.1 GCA_021204715.1 Prevotellaceae bacterium | reverse complement strand
GAAGCCACGCGCCAGCCGTAAGGACACGGGTCGAAGATGGACTTCTCCTCGCCATAGTCGTCGTACAAGGTAATCTCGCCGCCCTCGTCGTGGTAGATGCCCAAGCCTAAATGTTTCATGTTCTCATCGGGCTCCAACCCGCCCCACTCCTTGTTGTCATGGTCCTCGTCGGACCAAGCGCCGCCATACATGTAATTGCCCTTGTGCTTCACATACTCCGTGCTGTCGGCCTTTTGGTATTTCTTGGACGCGTCATAGCAGTGGGCAATCTCCTTGGTGCCGCACAAGAACACCGTGGGGTGCTGAATGGCGTAGCGGATGCCTTCGCCCGGCTGCGCCACATGGGTATGGAAAAGGTCGTCGGTCTCTTTGGAATCCTTTGTCACTTTGGTCTTGTTGTCGTTGCCATAGAGCGTCTGCGTGTGCCCTTCATTGTAGTTGTGCACATGGTAGCCCGTATTGATGCCTTGGTTGTTGTTGCCTATGGGTCCTTTGGAGTTGGTCATGGGCGGAAAGGGATCCTTGCGTCCCCATTGGTACAACATACCGAAGGTGCGCGCCACGTCGCTCTCCACCGAAACCGTGGCTGTCTTGGTGTTGAAAGTGTCCCAGTCGGGCTCGTCCTGCAACGCCCCTATATTGCAAGGCATGATTTGGTAGCCAGCTATGCGCCCCACGCCGGAGCCTTCGCTGTATATCTGCTTCTCGTTCCAATAATAGGTATAGTACACCAAGGCGTTGGCCAAGTTGGTGGGGTCGCCGCTCGAAGGCGTGCGCACCCATATATGCCAAGACCATATAATCTGGTCCTGCGCGTTGTAGGCGGCCACCAAAGCATTTCCCTCTTTATTCGTCTGCACGTAGACGCGCTCGTAGCCGTTGTGCGAAACGCCGCGGGTGCTCATGAACACTTTGCTTCCGTCGCTGTTGTCGCCGATGCAGTCGGGTGTCTGCCACACGATGCCCAAGTGGTCTATCTTCTCGCCCCGCCCGCCCGACGGGTCCAAATAATCGGTGAAGTCGTACCCGCCGCCTGTCTCCACCCGGTAGTAAGGAAAGAAAGAGAGCGTCTCCCCTTCCATGGCCACCATGCAGTTGGCCGACGGCACGCGCGCCTCGCTCAAGGCGCGGATGTTTGCCTTTACCCGGTAGATGTTGTTCCGCTTGATGTTGTAGTCGTTGGTGGTGTTGGCGCCGGGATAGAAGGTATAAGGATAGTTCATCACGCCCCCTTGTTCGTCCTTGTGGGAGATGACGATGTTCACCGCGAGCGCCCTTTCCGGCGTGTCCGTGTCGTCCACCTTGCCGTCATCCCCGCCGGCGGTCTGTCCCTCCAAGTTCTCGGGTACATAGACCACATAGCGGTATCCCGTAGCGTTCCCGTCCCCACCCTCCATCGATTCGGTGAAGGTGCGGCTTATCCATACCACGTCATCCGGATAAGCGGCGGCTTGCGTCTCGTCCAACCCGTTCGACAAGGTTTCCACACGGCAATACAACGGCACGTTCCCCACGCCTACGGAGTAGACTTCCGCGTCGGTCAACTCCACGTATGGGTCAATCATCAACTTGGCGTACATCCGCGTGACGGGCACCGGCACGACGAGCTTTTCGTCCACCAACACGGCGCCGCTGTCGCCCTGCATGGGAATGGAGAGGTCGCTTGCACCGCTGTCGGCAGTGACAAAGACAGGCTCCCGTGTGGGCAGCGCCGACGCCTTCAACCGCGCCGCCGTACTGAAATCACCGCGCGTGCCCCATGCCGGGCTGCCGGTATTGGCCACCACATAAACCACACTCTCACGCCCGTTGTTGTCGCTCAACATGACGGGCACGGCCGAGAGCTCGTCCTCATCTTCAACGGTGCGGTAAGCGGGCGGCGCCACCGCCGCCCCTGTAGCGGCGTCAAACTGGAATACCCACAAGTCGTTTATCCGGCGCTCGGCTTCGGTATCGGGAAAAGAATACGCGGCGGGCATGTCGGCCTTGGTGCCCATGCTCACCGAGAGCGCGCCCACGCTGATGTCCAAGCAGGCGTTCACCGGATTGCCGTTATAGCCGGCCGGGGGCGTGCCGCCCGCAGGGGCGGGCTCGTCTGTACAACCGGTCAAGGAGAGTGCCGCCGCAAGGCAGGCGACAAATATAAAACAGCATGTCTTCTTCATACAATGTAAAAATCAATGGTTGTTCTTTCAATCGTCCACCACGCGGATATAGTCGAACTCGTTGTCGTAACTGTTCTCCCACTTGTCCACATTCACGGCGGGCACCCTGTCGCGCAACGTCACCATGAAACGGTACAAGTTGTTGCGCACGATGTCGTAGCGGGCCAAAGCACTTGCCCTCTCCGCACGGACATTGCCTGCCCTCTCCGCACGGACATTGCCTGCCCTTTCCGCATGGACATTGCTTGCCCCGGCCTCACGGGCATTGCCTGCCTTGACAGCGTAGGCGCCGCTTGCCGTGTCCGCGTAGGCGTCGGTGGTGCCGTCGTCGGCATAGTCGGCGAAATAGAGCCGGTAAGGGTTGTCGGCAGCTGTCTGGTAATCGAACTTCACCTCTATATAACTGTAGTCGCTGCCGCTGTTGTCATATTCCGGCAAGTAGGCGAGCCACGTCTCCATGTCGCTCTCCGAACGCTCCTTGACGCACTTGAACGACTGCCGCTTGCCCGTGGCG
This sequence comes from Prevotellaceae bacterium, assembly GCA_021204715.1. GTDB lineage: Bacteria > Bacteroidota > Bacteroidia > Bacteroidales > Bacteroidaceae > Bacteroides. The sequence continues at coordinate 13,420 of JAJPYW010000108.1, read as the reverse complement.
TCGTTCTTTCCGCCCGCCAAGTGCGGGTTCTCCACAAAGCCCGGCACTCCCGTGGCGGCACTGTAGTCATAATGATATTGCTCTTTCGTGTAGACGCCGTAGGGGGCGCAATACCCTTTTCCGTTGTAGTTGCAGATGGCCACGTCGGTAAACGAGGCCATGCTGCTGTCAAGCACCACCTCCACCTTGGCCACGGCCCGCAACAAGGCAAGTCCGTCTTGCAGCGCGGTCACTTGGCCGCTGCTGAAACGCACGTCCTTATAGTCGCACACCCCGTAGAAAGGGATGAGCCTGCCGCCGCCGGCCGTGAACTCGTCGGTGCGGAAAGCGTCGTAACACGCCCACTCGGCCGTGCAGATGTCGTCTATGGTTGTCTTGCCAGCGGTGAAGTCTCCGTCGGCGTAAGTTCCCCAGTTGGCCAACATCACCACTTTGAAGGCGGAACGGGAGGCCAACGCTTCGGGCACCTTGCCCGTCACGGTGTAGCGCGCGCCTTCCGCGCTCTCCATGGCGGTGACTTGTTCGGGAATGAAACGCGCGATGAAGGTGTTCTCCTGTTGACGGGGTGCCCCGGTGGTGAAGAAATAGACGCGGTAATCGTCTTGCTCGAAATCGATGCGGTTCTCGTAAGCGGTGCCCTCTTCGTAAGACGCGCCGCCGTCGGCCCGGGTGGGAGCGCCCGCTTCCGCCGAGGTGAAGCGCAGCGTCAGGTAAGATTCACCCGCCGCGCCCGCCGGCATCTCTTGTCCTTCGCAGGCCCAAAACAGCACCGCAAGCAGCACCCCGCAAGCGGCGGCGGAATATAAAGTATGGTATTTTATGTACATGAATCATGCTCCAATCTTTTTATTAAAGGTGATACATCATTCCCCCTTACAGTTCCTCTTGCTGGACGCGCTTGCTCCAACCAAGTGGGGCAATCTCCACGGTGAGGTAATCGAGCCGGCCCCCTTTCAGGAAGATGGCCAACGTGTAGTCGTAACCCCTGTCGAGGAACGCTTGGGGCGTATAGCGGTGGGTGTCGTCGCTGTTGCGCAAACGGCTCAAAATGTCGGGCAGGTCGAGCGCGGCCACCGTGGCGCCCGTCTCCAAGTTGGTGACGGTGAGCACGCCGTCGTCGGCGGCGCGGTCGTGGTAGATGATGCGCGAGGTCATGAAGTCGGCGTGTCCGACGCGGCCCGCGCCCGTGACGGGAACGTCCGCGCCGCCGCTTGCCTGCCTACGGTCGTCCGTGTTCCATGCGGCGTAGGGAGTGTAGGTCACACGGTCCCTCTCCCGGGGTTCATTGTTCCACAGCAGCACGGCGTTGCGGTCGCTGATGGCCATGGCATAACGGGCGATGTCCATCCGCGAAGGCTCGTCCAACTCGCGCAAGGCGACATGGATTTGCTTGGTGTCGCGCACCAACGAAAGGGTATCGTAGGCCGGCTTGCCCGCCGACACTTCCACGAAAGCGTCGTTGAAGCCGTGCCACAAGGTATCCAAGGGAAGGCCGCCGTGCACCACTTCGTAGCCGTCGCCGCCGGCCCTTGGCGTGTGGTCGAGCGTCACCGTCAAGCTTTCCCTGAGGCTGCCCGGCCCGGTACCTTCGCGCACGAAGCGCGCCCGGCCGCTCTCCATGGACGCGCCGTAAGAAGACTGCCCTGCCAAGGCAACAAGGCGGTACTTGCCCGGCTCCAAGCCGGTGATGTGCAACGTGCGGTACCCGCTGCCCGGAAAGGGCAATGTAAGGTCGCGCGAGAGCCGCTCATAGCTGCCCACCAAGCGGTCGGAAGCGTCGTACACATAGAGTGTCACCGCCCCCACATGCTCCTTGAACATATCCGCGCGTTCCAAGTTGTAGTCATACTTGAAGGCTACGTAAAGCCCGTCGGGACAATCGCCCTGCGCGTCATGCATCAAGTCGCAGGAAGCGGTCAAGAGCGCGGCCGACAGCCAGAGCGCCCGGCGGCACAGCTTGGAAAAACGTCTTCTCACATCCATAGACAAGCCTTACAAGATAACGCCCTGCGTGCGTTTGGCCCAAGAAAGGATGTTTATCTCCACGGATATCCAAGCGTCGCGCGGGTCGTCCGGTTCCTTGTAGGCGTCGGGTATCACCGCCGAACCCACGCTGTTGATGGAGTTCACGTTCACCTCGTACCAGTTGTTGCGCAACACCCCGTAGCGTCCCAACCAGTTCTGTCCGGCCGTCTTGCCATTGAAGTTGTCGGGATAAGAGTCGCCGTGGTCTACCATGTCCGCCACTTCACCCATGTCCCAAGGCGTGAGCTCGTCTCCGAAATGCTTCAAGAGCACCGGGTAGTAGGCCACGCCGCCGGCATAGCAAGTGAATTCGTGGGCGGTGTTGAGCGCGGCCATCACCCGGGCGAACTCCTCGGTGGAGGGATCGAGCGCGGCGGGCACCACGCCCCCGCTGAACTGGCTTCCGAGCAGCTCCATGTTGGTTTTATAAGACAAGGAGACGGTGGCGTCGTTGCTGCCCTCGGCGCTGTCGATGTCGGCCACATAATGGCTGAACAAGTCGTCGGCCTCGCCGCCCGACCACAAGCTTGCGGCCTCTTGCACGCTGCCGTTGGCCGCGAAATAGGCCACCACTTCGTCCATGAGGCCCTCTTTGTTGTAATACACCGATTTGTCCCCGTCCAACGTATAGAAGGTGCCGTCGCTGTCGGCGCCCTTCACCTGCAAGGCGGCCGCCACGACAACGCGCGTGGTGGCGTCTTGGTACTGGTTGGCGGTATCGAAGGTGTTCTCCAAACAGTAGCGGGGCGTGGTGCCGTCCACGGCGGCAAGGGCTTCGTCCGAAGGGATGGTACCGCCCGCATAGTCCATGTCGACATACTCCTTCACCCCTTCATTCTCCCTGTAAGGGGGCTCGTTGTAATTGGGATCGGCCGCCCAATAGGTGCGGTAACGGTCGGCATCCACTTCCACGTTGCCCACGAAACGGTAGGGCGCGCTTACGCCCGCGTCGCCCGAGGCATAGCGCCACCAAGCGTCACCGCTGCGGCTGTTGCGCACGGGGAAAGCCGTGGTGTTGGTCAAGTCGAGCAGGAAGCCTTTTATCACGGCCCCCACGGTAGAGGTGTATCCCTTGGCTTGTGCCACCGTCACCTTGGCCACGCCGCGCTCCACATAGACGTTGGTGGCGGGGTTGGCCTTGGCTTGTTCTTCGGTGTCGTAAATCTTGCCGGCGTCGATGTAAACCAATGTCATCACTTCGCCGTAAGGCTCTTTAAAGCCCCCTTTGGCGGTATAGAGCGGGGCGTTGGTCATGTAGAAGTTGCCGTTGCCCTGCAAGTCGGCGATGGTGGACAAGTCCAACGTGGCGGCCGTGGTCTGCAAATCCTTCAAGGTAGCGCCCACGACGTTTCTGCCCCCGAAAGTGCCTTGGGCACCCAAGCCCGAACCACTGTATTCGAGCACACCCGCCTTGTTGAGCACCACGAGCGCGTAGAGGCGGTTGCCGCTGCCCGTAGGCCTTGTAATCTGCCGGGTGAATTGCGAGGTGGTGGTGATGTTCTCGCTCACGGCGTCTTGCTTGGCGGCGGAGCAGTCGTAGATGGCGTAACAAACGGCGTCCTGCTCGCTTGTGCCCGAGAAGAGCAACAACGTGGCGTCGTTGACGTGGTACTCCTGCGGCGTGCCGTCGGCAAAGTTGTCGTTGGCCGCGCGGGTAGCGGTGCGGGTGGGCAGGTGGATGCTGAAGTTGGCATAACCGTCGCCGGTGGCGTCCAACTTGTCTACAGGCATATCGTTATCGGTACATGCGGTCAATGCCAAGACCGCAAAGGCCGGCAGGACCGTCTTGAAAAATCGGGTTTTATTCATTATCTTTTCATTTATTCAAGTTAAACACACGTTTTTAGATTCTCATATAGCAAGCCGCGGTGCCGCTTGCCGGCAGCTTTCGGGCAAAGCTGTGGATAGTTTCGGGCAAAGGCCGTCAATAGCGCCCGCCTACGAGCTGCAAGTTCCCGCGCGCCACGTCGAGCCCATTCGAGGCGGCGCGGCTGAACCAAGCTGCCGCCCGCTCCAAGTCGCCCTGCCGGGCCGCTACCACACCCCGGGCGTTCCATGCTTGGGGTGTGTCGCCGGCCCGGGAAAGGTAGCCTTCCGCCGCCGGAAAGTCGCCCCTTTCTATGGCCGCACACGCCGCGTTCAAGTTGGCGACAGTGTCGGCGGGGAAGAGACTCACCGCCGTGGCGAAGAGTTCGTCAAACGCCGGCGAGCCCGGCTCGTATTGCGCGGCCACCAAGTAAAGCGCTTCCAAGGAGAGCCGGCGCGGGTCTTGTTTCCACAGCGCCATGGCCTCGTCGACCGTGTAAGGGCGCACCGTGTAGGTGACGGTGTAGTCCGAGCGGCGCAAGTCGGGGTAAAAGCGGGCGAGCATAAAGGCGTAATCCTGCGGAAAGCCGGCCTTGATGCGGGCTTCTTTAACGTCCGGGGCCAAGGTGTCGTCGTCGACAATCCGCAACACGTCCGCCTTGGCGGGCAGCGCGCTCGCCTCGACCATGGCGCGCAGTCCGCTCCAGTTTTCGGGCACAAAGGAGACGGTAAAGAGCGCGTCGTCAAGGTGGAGCAGGCCGGCCACGTAGCGCTGCAGGGCGTGTGCGCGCCCCTCGGCAAGGGAGGCGTTGTGTGGATAGGGCGATTCGGGCGACGCCCATCCGCAAATGGCTATACCGGTTATCGTGACACGGTTGTCTTGCTTTACTTGTTCAATCGTCTGCAGTACCTTCAACAGCTCTTCGGGGTTGCGGCCGTAATCGGGATAGAGCGTGGTCTCGTCCACGGGAAAGTCGATGTGGGCGCTCCCTTCAAGGGTATAGGTCTGCACACCGGCCTCGGGGCGGATATAAGCCACCTTGGGATGGCGCCGCCTCCACAGTGTCAACCGGTCGCTGTCCATGAGGTCGCCGCAGCCGCAGACATCCTGCAAGAGCGTCACGTCGGCGTTTTCCATCCACGGCTCGTAAGGCAGCGAGGCGGTGTAGCGCACGGTTTGCGCCTTGCCGTTCTTGCGGCGCACCACCGTGGCCGGATGGTTTTCAAGCTCCGTGTGCCCGCGCAAGTAGTCGATGTGCTTACGGCGTCCGTTCACCACGACGGGCGGCAAGTGGCGCGCCTCTTCTCTGTTTTTTACAACCGGCGTCAATACCACGCGGCGGGTGGCGGGCAGCTTCAAGGCCGAAAGGTCGATGGTAAGCACCACCTGCACGCCTTGCGGCGAGCACGTGAAACCGCCCTTTTCAACGGCGATTCGCGTTGCGTCGAATGACAGCGTGCCGTTGCCCGCGCTCACGGTGAGTGAAAGCAGGAACGGCCACGCGAAGGAAAGTATATATTTTAACTTCATTTTCATATTCCTGAGTGATGTACATTAAAAGAGATAGAGCAGGCTCAGCGCCGTCTTGGTGGGGCCCACGTAGTGGGTATGGCCGGTCTTCAACCGCTGCCCGCACGTGCCGCAATCGTATTTCTTATAGCTGATGTAACTGTAGCCAAGCCCCAAAGAAGCCTCCACGTTCCAATGCATGGAGAGCGGCCATTGGTAGCCCGCCGTGAGGCCGGCGCCGGCAAACCACCCCTCGTAGCGGTGGCCGCGCAACGTCGTCAACACCCCCATGGGCAGCTTTACATGCCCCATGTTGAACTCTCCGCCCAAGGCGTGCACGCCCACGAACCAGCCGTCGAACGCCCCGCAGAACCAATGCCGGTACTCGGGCTCAACCACCCAGTGACGCAGGCTCTTGCCCGAAGCGCCGCGCCACGGGTTCAGCCCGTAAAAGGCCTGCACGGTGGTTCTATCGTTCAGGCGCCACTCCACGCCCACATTCGGCGTGGTGGCCGCCCAATAAAGCACGTTGGTTTTGACAGCTATTTGCGCCCTTGCCGGCAAGCCAAGCAAAAGGATCACTGCCACCATTACAACTATTCTTAATCTCATGATCAATCTCCTTTCATCCCCGTAACGTAGTGTTTATTCTACACTATTTTATGCCGGGTTCCGCGCATACAACGCAAAACAAGGGAAATTGTTCACGCAACCCCCGCGATTTATTTCTCTTTAGGCAGAATACGGATTTTTTTGCTAAAAAAAGGTTAGCCGAAGGAAAGAAACAACTGTTGACCGCTTGCAGCACAAACCTCCGTCTTATTGTATATGCAAGGGTGGATGAAAACGGAAAAAACGGTAAATTAACTTGATAAGGAAGGGAATAAAGAGAGATAAGGAAAGCTTTGATGAGGGTGAGTCGAATGAATTCATGAGGGTGTTATCTCTCGAATGATAAGGGTGCTATCTCCCGAATGATAAGGGTGTTATCTCTCGAATGATGAAGGTGTCATCTCTCGAATGATAAGGGTGTCATCTCTGTGATGATGAGGGTGTCATCTCTGTGAAGATGAGGTGGTCATCTCTGCGATGATGAGATGGTCATCTCTGCGATGATGAGATGGTCATCTCTGTGAAGATGAGGGTGTCACAAATGTGTTCGTGAGGGTGAGTCGAATGTAGTCGACAGGGTGAGTTCAATACATTCGAGTGATCGAGTCGAATGTAGTCGAGTGGTTGAGTCGAATGTAGTCGAGTGATCGAATCGAATGTATTCATGGTTTTCCGATGAAAACAGGGCAGTCAACCACCATCAAGTATTGCGGTTTTGTTATGCTTGGGCGTCGGCAAGGAGTACACTTGCGAAGATGGCATCCTAAACTATGGCATTGTCATGCCGCCCGGGCTGCGTTTAATGCACTGACTTTATCCGTTTGCACCCCCGTCAAAGCAAACACGTTTTCTCATAAAGCCCTTGCGGTGAATAGCGATTTGTAAAGGTATGTGATACACGCTATGAAAAGCAACGGGGAAGAACCGCTATCAAGAACTTGTTTATAAGTGCATTACCTATCGCTAACTTTATGGACAACTTTTTTATGTCATGACAGTTTACCATTTTAACCCCAAATGCAGGCGTTTTTTTCCACCGGCTGTACCCCAAGGCGGAAAAACCGCGTTTTAAAGGGGGTAATTGGGTGGAAAAAGGAGCATAATAAAGAAGCAAAGTGGGTGTCAGGCCACCTGCCTTGTTTTCCTGCCATGAAGAAAAATGTATATACCTTGTGGCAACGTTATTGTAATTAATAGGAAACGCTGACCGGGATGCCGGCCGCCGTGACCATGGCACCGATGCGGTCCAACGTTTCCGGGGAGGCTTTTTGGAGGCCTTGGGCGGGCGTCTCGCGGTCGATCGTGTAGATCATTACTTCGCGCGGGGCAATCTCGCGGACAGCCTGCAACCAAGGCAGCACAAAGCGGTCGGCGGTGTTGCCCATATCCTTTCCGTTGTAGCTGCCTTCAAGGAACATGGTCTGGACAATGCACTTTCCTTGGAACGCCTTCATGTCGGCAATAACGCTGCTTACCATGTAATGACCGGCGGGACGGTTGAGCGCGCGGATATAGCCGGCATCTACCGTGTCCAACTTCAAGATGTTGTTGTCTACCTTGCACAACGCATAAAAGACGGTGGGTCTGTGAATGAGCGTGGCGTTGCTCAACACACTGACTTTGGCCTCGGGAAAATACTTGTCGCGCAAGGCCATCACGCCGTTTACTATCTTGGCAAACTGCGGGTGGGCGGTGGGCTCGCCGTTGCCGGCGAAGGTCAATACATCCAATCGGGCGTGTTCTTGCCGCATCTGCGTCAGCTTGGCTTCCAAGGCGGTAAAGACTTCGTCGGGAGTGGGCATGGGACGCTTGGGTACATAGTCGGCATTGAAACCGCACTCGCAGTAGAGGCAGTCGAAAGTGCACACCTTGCCGTCCGCGGGCAGCAGGTTGATGCCCAAAGAGACGCCCAACCGGCGGGAATGTATGGGGCCGAATATGGGAGAGGGATAGATGACAGTCATAGTTTTGTTATTCCAATCTTTCGGGCAAATGTAGTCTTTCTGAAGCGGATAAGCAAATAAAAGAAGGCGAGATTGCCGCCGCGCTGCATTAAATGCGTTAACAGACTATTGAAAAACCCATGAAGGACACCGATAAACCAAAAGAATGGCGTAATTTTGCACCCATGAAAGCCGTGTTTTACATCGTATTGGGTATGCTGCTTTGCTGCAAGGGAGCGGTGGACTGCCATGCGCGGCAGGCTACCGGCAACCGGCAACAGACGCGCCAACAAAAGAACGTCTACTTGACGGCGATGTGCGTCTACCAAGGCGATACCATCCCTTACGTGAAACTGCCCACGGTCTATATTTTCAAGCCCATCAAGTTCAAGAACAAGAAGGAGTTGGCCCAATACAACAAGTTGGTGCGCGACGTGAAAATCGTGCTGCCCCTATCGAAAGAGGTGAACCGCGCCGTTATCGAGACCTACGAATACTTGCAGACACTGCCCAACGACAAGGCCAAGCAACGCCACATCAAAGCGGTGGAGAAGGGGTTGAAAGAGCAATACACCCCCCGCTTGAAAAAGCTGACGTTCGCGCAAGGCAAGCTGCTCATCAAGTTGGTGGACCGTGAGACCAACTCCACCGGTTACGAGCTTGTCAAAGCCTTTATGGGGCCGCTTAAAGCCACTTTTTACCAAACGTTCGCCTCGCTCTTCGGGGCGAGCTTGAAGAAAGAGTACGACCCCAACGGTGTGGACAAAATGACCGAAAGGGTGATATTGTTGGTAGAGAACGGACAGCTGTGAGCAATGGCCTATTTACCGCCGCGCTTCTTTAAATGAATATGCGTAATTTATTGAAGAATTCCCATATCACGATGCCGGTGGCGACAGATACATTCAGTGAATGTTTGGTGCCGAATTGAGGTATCTCTATGCAGCCGTCTGAACGGTCGACCACTTCTTGTCTTACCCCTTTTACTTCATTGCCCATGACAATGGCGTACTTCTTTTGCTTGTCTACCGAAAGCTCGTGCAGCATGACGCTGTGCTCTACTTGCTCTACGGAATAGACGGTATAGCCGGCGGCTTTCAACTCGTCGACCGCATCAATAGCGCGTTCCTTATATACCCAGTCCATGGAGAACTCGGCGCCCAAAGCGGTCTTGTGTATCTCGGGATGGGGCGGCACGGCGGTGATGCCGCAAAGGTAAATGCGCTCCACACGGAAGGCGTCGGACACCCGGAACACGGAACCTACATTGTAAAGGCTGCGCACGTCGTCCAACACCACCGTCAAAGGCAGCTTGTCGGCCTGCTTGAACGCTTCGGCCGATATGCGGTTCAACTCGGTTATCTTCAATTTACGCATCACATCCGCTTTTTACGCATTGTCCGCTCCCCATCTGTTCATAATGCTGTCAAAAGGTGTTTATAACTTGTATAAAAGTCATGCAAAAAAAGTGCTTGAAAACTTTGTGATATTGATTATGGCGTTTATATAACACGGCAAACGAATCTTCCAAATAATTCAACACGAAGATTTCAATACCTGCATAAACATCTTTTTAGGGGTTTCAAACACCTCGATATAGATAAAGTTTTTAACTTTGCACACTATCAACAGGCGGTTAATAACTGTTCGTTGGTATGACTCTTTATGATTGATAACAATGGAATTAACCGGTAAACGGAAGGACCAACTGCTGTTCATAACAGATTCATAAAACAAAATTAGCGTTTAATAAGTTATTATACAAGTATATCGAAGTTTATTTTTGAACAGTTTCAACCGTATATCATTACTCCATAGATTTTTTATTCAAACAAAAAACATATAGTAATTATGAACCAACTGATAACAGCGATAGAGAAACTCAAGAAAGAGAAGCACGCGGTGATATTGGGCCACTACTACCAGCAAGGCGAGATACAAGATATAGCCGACTTCGTGGGCGACAGCTTGGCCTTGGCACAATGGGCGGCCAAGACCGACGCGGACATCATCGTGATGTGCGGTGTGCTCTTCATGGGCGAGACAGCCAAGATACTTTGTCCCGACAAGAAGGTGTTGGTGCCCGACTTGAACGCGGGTTGTTCATTGGCCGACAGCTGTCCGGCCGACGCTTTCGGGGCGTTTATAGCGGCGCATCCGGGGCATACGGTCATCTCCTACGTCAACACTTCGGCCGCTGTAAAGGCCATGACCGACGTGGTGGTGACATCGACCAACGCGCGTCAAATCGTGGAAAGCTTTCCCAAAGAGGCCAAGTTGCTGTTCGGGCCTGACAGGAACTTAGGGAACTATATCAACGCCGTTACGGGAAGGAATATGGTGCTTTGGGACGGTGCCTGCCATGTTCACGAACAGTTCTCGGTAGAAAAGATAGTGAAGCTGAAAGAGCAGTATCCCGGTGCCGTGGTGCTGGCGCATCCGGAGTGTAAAGGGGCGGTGTTGAAGCTTGCCGACGTGGTGGGTTCCACGGCCGCGCTGTTGAAGTATAGCGTGAAGCATCCCCGGAAGACTTACATTGTAGCGACGGAATCGGGTATATTGCATGAGATGAGAAAGCAGGCACCCGGCACCACGTTTATACCGGCGCCGCCCAACGACAGTACTTGTGCCTGCAATGAGTGCGGCTATATGCGGCTCAATACATTGGATAAACTGTATAAGTGCTTGAAAGATGAGACGCCGGAAGTGCAGGTGGATAGAGAGATTGCGCAGAAGGCGGTATTGCCTATCAACAGGATGTTGGAAATATCGGCGAAGTTGGGATTGTAACGGACAACTATATAATAAGGTGTAGCTTTAAAAAAAAGAAAAGAGAAAGCCGCTATCGTAGATCCACTCGCTACGTCACGGGGAGCGAAAGCTACAATCCCTTTTCCAAGTACAAAGATAACAAAATAAATTTATATGATAAATATTGCCCCTGTTATATTGTTTATAGCAGGGGCAATGTTATATATTCTATGCTTGTTTGATGGTTTATAGAATTTATTTGCTCTCTTCCTTTAAATAGGCAACTAACTTCTGTAATGCCCTTGCACGGTGACTGATTTGGTTCTTGCGTGTTTCATCCATTTCCGCAAAGGTCTCTTTATAGCCGTCGGGAATAAACAAGGGGTCGTAGCCGAAGCCTTCTTTTCCATGTTTCTCTTGCGTGATGGTACCGTTTACGATGCCTTCAAACTGATGTACTTCTCCATGCTCGATTAAAGTGAACACACAGCGGAAACGCGCCTTGCGGTTGGTTTCGTGCTGCAGGTTGAGCAACAGCTTTTGCATGTTCGCCTCGGCATCGTGCGCCTCGCCTGCATAACGGGCCGAATAGACACCGGGAGCGCCGTGCAACGCTTCCACTTCCAATCCGGTGTCGTCGGCAAAGCAGTCTACATGATAGTTGTCGTAAATAAACCGGGCTTTCTGCAGGGCGTTGCCTTCCAAGGTGCCGGCTGTTTCGGGTATATCCGCTTCACAGCCGATGTCTTTCAGCCGCAAGAGAACAATAGATCCTTGCAGCATGTCGGTCACTTCTTGGAACTTGTGGGCGTTGTTGGTGGCGAATACAAGGGTTTTCTGCATGGCTTTCTATTGTTATTTTACTTTCAGTTTGGAGAATCCTTCTCCATAGACGCCGATAACCGCGCTTTGCGAGATAAAGGCGTTGGGGTCGACGTCTTTAATCAAGTGGAAGATGAGCATGGACTGGCGTTTGTGGGCCAATATCACCAATACTTTTACTTCTTGCTTGCTGTACCAACCAGTGCCGTGCAACACGGTGACGCCGCGGTGGGTGTCTTTGATGATGCGGTCGGCAATCTTGTCGTATTCTTTGGAGAAGATGAGGAACTGTACAGACTGGCGGGCGCTGTTGACGATGTAATCCAACACGAATCCAATGACAAAGAGGGTGACGAATCCGAAGATGACACGGCGCCAGTCGTGGAAGACGAAGTAACAGGAGGAGATGATGATGAAGTCGCAGAACATAATCATGCGTCCCAAGGTGATGTCGCGGTACTTGTTGATGATGGCCGCGATGATATCGGTGCCGCCGGTACTGCCGTTGCAGTTGAAGACAATGCCCAAGCCGGCGCCGCACATCACCGAGCCTATCAAGCAAGCCATGAAGTCTTGTCCCGGTCCCAACAGTTGGGGCGGCACGCCGTCTTCGCCGTTCACCACTTTTTGAATAAACCAAAGCAGGAAGGTGAGCATGAAGATGCTGTAAATGGTCTTGATGATGAACTTGGAACCCAATATGCGGAAGGCGAAAGAGATGAGCACGGCGTTTATAAAGAAGTAGGACCACTGCATGGGAAAGCCGGTGGAGTAGAAGATTATGGCGCTGATACCGGTGGTGCCGCCGGTGGTGATTTGGTAAGGAATGAGGAAAGCGGCCCAACCCATGGCGTAGAGAACCAATCCGCAGGTCATGAAGACATAGTCTTTCAATCCCCTGACGATTTCAAATCTTGTCAGTCTTTTAAGTTTCATATCGCTTGGCGGTTAAAGGTAGAACGGGGCGTTTATAAAGCGGCAAGCAACGGAGGGAGTGTCCGCTACTTGACCACGATGTTCACTATCTTCTTGGGGATGATGATGACCTTTACGATTTGCTTGCCTGTAATCCACTTGGCGGAACGCGCGTCGTTCAACACGGCTTCTTGTATGGACTCCTTGGCGGTGTCTGTGGGGAAGGTCATGTTGAAGCGGGCCTTGCCGTTGAAGGAGATGGTGTAGTTCACTTGGTCTTCCACCAAATAGGTCTCGTCGTAAGCGGGCCAACGGGCGTCGCACACGCTTCCCTCGTTGTCCAACTGCTGCCACAGCTCTTCGGCAATGTGCGGGGCGAAGGGAGCCAAGGTGACGATGAGCGGGTTCAATATGGCTCTCTTGCTGCACTTCAAGTTGAAGAGTTCGTTCACGCATATCATGAAGGCGCTTACGGAGGTGTTGTAGGAGAAGGTCTCGATGTCGCCCGTCACCTTCTTGATGAGTTTGTGCAGCGACTTGAGTTCTTCTTTGGTGGCGGGCGCGTCGTTCACCAAGAAACGGCCGTCGCGGTCGTAGAAGAGTGTCCAGAACTTCTTCAAGAAACGGTGCACGCCGTCAATGCCGTTGGTGTCCCACGGTTTGGACTGCTCCACGGGGCCCAAGAACATTTCGTACATGCGCAGGGTGTCGGCTCCGTAACGCTCCACTATCAAGTCGGGATTGACGACGTTGAACATGGACTTGCTCATCTTCTCCACGGCCCAGCCGCATACATACTTGCCCTCTTCCAAGATGAATTCGGCCGTGTGGTATTCGGGGTTCCACGCTTTGAAGGCTTCGATGTCGAGGATGTCGTTGGAGACGATGTTCACATCCACATGCAACGGGGTGACGTCGTATTGGTCTTTCAGATTATAAGATACGAAGGTATTGGTGTTCTTCACGCGGTAGACGAAGTTGCTGCGGCCTTGTATCATGCCTTGGTTGACCAACTTCTTGAAGGGTTCTTCCACGG
>JAJPYW010000040.1 GCA_021204715.1 Prevotellaceae bacterium | reverse complement strand
AACGTAGCCGCCGCGAAGCCGCCCAAGTCGCTCACCATGCCGCCGCCCAAGTTCACAAGCAGCGAGTGCCGGGTAGCGCCCCGGCTGCTCAACGCCTGCCACACCGTGGAGAGCGTCTCCAACGTCTTGTGGGTGTCCTCGCTGCCTATCACAATCTCACCGGCCGCTTTCAAAGCCGTCACATCCGCCAAGCGCGGCAGGCACAATGCATGTGTATGCCCGTCCGTCAAGATGAAGAGCTTGTCGTGCGGGCACTTCCCTATAAGAGCCGCGAGGCTGTCCGCCAAGCCCCCGCTAAGTATCACTTCCTGTCCGTTCATGGCAATGTATGTAGTTTTAGTGTGGTTTATAACCTATTTATTACGTCACAAAGATACTTCTTTCACCAATAAATGCTACCTTTGCCATGAGAAAATATTACCGCCGGGCACGAAGGCGCCGCGCCTTCGTGCCCATTATTCAAAACCATTATATACAATGAAAGCATTGCTACCTGTCTTCGCCCGTCCGTTGGGCTATTTCATCATTGCCCTCGCGCTGTTCCTTCCCTTCATCATGGCCTTGATGGGCCGTGTCACCGACGCCAACCTGCTTTTCTACAAAGAGTGCGCCAAGCTGCTCATGATGATGGGCGCGTTGATGATACTCTTCGCCTTCACCAAGAACGAAGACGACACCACGGTGCAGATACGCAACGCCGCCACGCGCAACGCCATGTTCATCACGGTGATTTTCGTCTTTCTCGGCATGCTTTACCGCGTGGCCAAGGGCGACCTTATGTCGGTCGACACTTCCACGTTCTTGGTATTCCTCATCATCAATGTGCTCTGTTTGGAGTTTGGTCTGAAGAAAAGAGCCATTGACAGCTTTTTCAAGCAGAATCGTCGATAAATAAGTAAAAAACGTCATGTTTCGGTTAAACCTTTTCCCCTTAGACCTATCGAATAAACAATGCATACTATAAACAAACAGGTTCTATAAAGATAGATAAAAGAACAAAAGCATGAAGAAATTTCTCACAGGAGCGGTGTTGTTGATGCTCGCGGCCATTCCCGCATTATCGCAAAACAGGTTTGTCGCCATTTCGGGACGTGTTGTAGACGAGAACAAAGAAGCCGTGCCGCAGGCCACCATCCAGCTCCTCTCCGTGCCCGACAGCACCTACGTAACGGGCATCGCCACCTCCGTGCAAGGCTACTTCCGCCTTGCGCGCGTCAACCCCGGCAATTATTTATTGAAAGTCTCCTACATAGGCTACAGGAACCAGTTCATACCCTTGCAACTCACCGCCAATACCGGGGAGAAGAAAGTGGGCACCTTGACACTGCAGAGCGACGCCATCTTGCTGGCCGAGGCCGTCATTACGGCCGAGGCGCCCCAAGTACAAGTAGTAGAAGACACCATAGCCTTCAACTCGTCGGCCTACCGCACGCCCGAAGGAGCCATGCTTGAAGAGTTGGTAAAGAAGCTGCCCGGCGCTGAAATCGACGACGACGGCAATGTGAAGATAAACGGCAAGGATATATCCAAGATTATGGTAAACGGTAAGGAGTTCTTCGGCGGCGACGTGTCCACAGGCTTGAAGAACTTGCCGGTTGAAATGATAGAGAAACTCAAGACCTACGACAAGAAGTCCGATTTGGCCCGCATCACCGGCATCGACGACGGAGAAGAAGAGACCGTGCTCGACTTGACCGTAAAGAAAGGCATGAACCAAGGCATCTTCGGCAACATCGACCTCTCCTACGGCACGCACGACCGCTACTCCGAGCGCGCCATGGTCAACTACTTCCGCGACAAGACACAAGTATCGTTGATAGGTAGGGCCAACAACGTCAACGACAAAGGCTTCTCGGGCGGTGGCGGCGGCCCGCGCTTCAACCAGAACAACGGCATGACCACCGTGCGCGGCATAGGCTTGAACTTCGCCGCCGAGAACGACAAGTTGGACATAGGCGGAAGCGCCCGAGTGGAATACCGCAAGAACAACATGATAAGCACCGGCTATGCCGAGAACTTCTTGACCGGCAGCTCCACATCATCGTTCTCCAACTCCAACTCCACCGCGTTGAGCCGCAACCTCAACTTCAACATGGACTTCCGCATGGAGTGGCGCC
Organism: Prevotellaceae bacterium; assembly: GCA_021204715.1. Lineage (GTDB taxonomy): Bacteria > Bacteroidota > Bacteroidia > Bacteroidales > Bacteroidaceae > Bacteroides. Next base: position 1,102 of record JAJPYW010000040.1, on the reverse strand, counting down.
CGGACTCGCTTACCAACATCATCTTCCGTCCCAACTTCTCCTACGGGACGAGCAAGAGCGACAACGACAGCCAGTCGGGAACCTTCAGCAGCGACCCTTACGAGTACATTGCCAACCCCAACGACTACTTAGATTTAGACGCCCTCATGGGCACCGTCGACCCCTTGGACTCCATTCGTGTGAACACCAGCAACAACCTTTCCAACAGCACAGGCAACCAGCTCTCCACCGACGCCACCTTGCAGATTAACCGCAAGCTCAACTCCTTGGGGCGCAACATCACCTTCCGCGGCATGTTCAACTACGGCAACAGCGACAGCGACCAGTACAGTTCTTCCGACACCCGGTACTTCTCGTCCGACACCGACGACGACAACATCCGCCGTTACATCACCTCGCCCAGCCGTAACTACAGCTTGTCAGGCCAGTTCACCTACAGCGAGCCCATAGCCCGCGCCACCTACCTGCAGTTCAGCTACCAGTTCACCTACAGCCACAGCCAGAGCGACAAGAACACCTACGACCTCTCCAATCCCGACGACTACGCAGGCGAGGGCGATTACTGGACGTATGGTGGCGAGTTGCCCGCCGACTACAAGGACCACCGCGACGCCGACAACAGCAAGTTTGCCGAGTACAAGACCTACGAACACGACGCCCGCATCAGCTTCCGCCTTATCCGCTCGAAGTACCAACTCAACGCCGGCTTCTCGTTCCAGCCGCAGCACACCGAGCTTACTTACCAGAAAGGCGCCGTCGACACACTCACCACACGCGACGTCTTCAACTTCGCTCCCAGCCTTGACTTGCGCGTGCGCTTCTCCAAAGTAAGCCAGTTGCGCGCCACCTACCGCGGTTCCAGCAGCCAGCCCGGCATGGAGAACCTCTTGCCCGTTACCGACGATTCCAATCCTTTGAACATCACCACCGGTAACCCCGGCTTGAAGCCCTCGTTCACACACAACCTGCGCGTGTTCTACAACACCTACAATGCCGACCACCAGCGCGGCATCTTCACCCACGTGAACTGGCAGATGACGCAGAACAGCATCAGCAACGTGCGTGAGTATGTAGAGAGCACCGGTGGATGGAAGTCGCAGCC
>JAJPYW010000093.1 GCA_021204715.1 Prevotellaceae bacterium | reverse complement strand
TCGACAATTTAAGCGAAAGGCTCGAAAGGTCATTCAAGATACTCAAAGGAGAGGGTAAAATCTCCGAGATCAATGTGGCCGAGACCTTGAAAGACGTGCGCCGCGCCCTCTTGGACGCCGATGTCAATTACAAGGTAGCCAAGACTTTTACCGACACCGTCAAAGAGAAGGCATTGGGGCAGCACGTGCTCACGGCCGTCAAGCCCAGCCAGCTGATGATAAAGATTGTGCACGACGAGTTGGTGCAACTCATGGGCGGCACCAGTGTCGACATCAACCTCAACGCCAAGCCCGCCGTCATCCTCATGTCGGGCCTGCAAGGTTCGGGTAAGACCACCTTCACCGGCAAGCTCGCGCGGATGTTGAAGTCCAAGCGCAACCGCCGGCCGCTACTCGTGGCCTGCGACGTCTACCGCCCCGCCGCCATAGAGCAGTTGACGGTCATTGCGGGACAAGTGGGCGTGCCCGTCTACTCCGAGACAGACAGCAAAAACCCCGTGGACATTGCCCGGCACGCCGTGGAAGAAGCCAAGGCGAAGAACTGCGACACAGTCATCATCGACACCGCCGGCCGCTTGGCCGTGGATGAAGAGATGATGAACGAGATAGCCGCTATCAAAGCTGCCGTCGAGCCGCAGGAAATACTGTTCGTGGTCGATTCCATGACCGGTCAAGACGCCGTCAACACGGCCAAGGAGTTCAACGACCGGCTCGACTTCGACGGCGTTGTCCTCACCAAGTTAGACGGTGACACCCGCGGCGGCGCCGCCCTCTCCATCCGTTCGGTGGTAGACAAACCCATCAAGTTCATCGGTACCGGCGAGAAGCTCGACGCCATAGACCAGTTCCATCCCGACCGCATGGCCGACCGCATCCTCGGCATGGGCGACATCGTTTCGTTGGTGGAGCGCGCCCAAGAACAATACGATGAAGCCGAAGCCCGCCGTCTGCAGAAGAAGATACAGAAGAACCAGTTCGACTTCAACGATTTCATGAGCCAAATCAAGCAAATCAAGAAGATGGGCAACCTGAAAGACTTGGCCTCGATGATACCCGGTGTGGGCAAGGCCATCAAGGACATCGACATCGACGACAACGCTTTCAAGAGCATTGAAGCCATCATCAACTCCATGACGCCCCAAGAACGTTCCAACCCCCAGATATTGAACAGTTCCCGCCGCCAGCGCATAGCCAAGGGAAGCGGCACCGACATACAAGAGGTGAACCGCCTGCTCAAGCAGTTCGACCAGACACGCAAGATGATGAAGATGGTCACCGGAAGCAAGCCGGGGCGTGTAATGCCTAAAATGAGAAGACCTTAAAAACGAGACAGCATGCAACTGATAGACGGAAAAGCCATCGCCGCGCAAGTGAAGCAAGAGATTGCCGCCGAAGTAGCCGGCATAGTGGCAAGAGGCGGCAAGCGCCCCCACTTGGCAGCCATCTTGGTGGGACACGATGGCGGAAGCGAGACCTACGTGGCCGGTAAAGTGAAAGCCTGCCAAGAGTGCGGTTTCAAATCCACCTTACTACGTTACGAAGAAGACGTCACCGAAGAAGAGCTGCTCGCCAAGGTGCGCGGGCTCAATGCCGACGCCGATATAGACGGCTTCATCGTGCAACTCCCCCTGCCCCGGCACATCGCCGAACAACGTGTCATCGAGGCCATCGACTACCGCAAAGACGTGGACGGATTCCACCCCGTCAACGTGGGGCGCATGTCCATAGGGCTGCCTTGCTTCATATCGGCCACGCCCAACGGCATCCTCGAACTCTTCAAGCGGTACAACATAGAAACACGCGGCAAGCGGTGCGTGGTATTGGGACGCAGCAACATTGTGGGCAAGCCCATGGCCGCGCTCATGATGCAGAAAGCCTGCCCCGGCGACGCCACCGTGACGGTGTGCCACAGCCGCAGCCAAAACATCAAAGAGATTTGCCGCAAGGCCGACATCCTCATCGCAGCCATGGGGCAGCCCCATTTCGTGACCGCCGACATGGTAAAGGAGGGAGCGGTTGTCATTGATGTGGGCACCACCCGCGTGCCCGACGCCACCCGCAAATCGGGCTTCAAGCTCACCGGCGACGTGAAGTTCGACGAAGTGTCGCCCAAGTGTTCCTTCATCACCCCCGTACCCGGCGGTGTGGGCCCCATGACCATCGTGTCGCTCATGAAGAACACGCTCTTGGCCGCCAAAGGCGAGGTTTACGGGAAATAAAGACGAAGCGGGCCTATTTCCTGCCATGCGGTTTATCTTTTTTACCGGATAACTTTGTTTATTCCATAAAAAAGGACTAACTTTGCACCCGCAAAACAAGCATACAAGGATTGATTCGCTAGCTCAGCTGGTAGAGCACAACACTTTTAATGTTGGGGTCTTGGGTTCGAACCCCAAGCGAATCACGTGAGAAGGAAGAGGCTGACCAAAAGGTCAGCCTCTTCCTTCTCACGTGATTATTCTTTCTTAACCACCCCTCCAAACCTCCCCTCAATAAGGGGAGGCTTGGTCGGCCTAAAGGCCTCCGAATTTCTTTCGTTATATACAAATGTATTTCACCAACCACACGATGACCAGCGCATAGAAGCCGGCAAGGACGTCGTCCATCATCACGCCCCAGCCTCCGGGCAATGCCTTTTCTATCTTCCGGCATCCCAATGGCTTGAAGATGTCGATCAGGCGGAAAAGGGCGAAGCCAAGCAGCGCCAAGAGCCACGTATAACGGCCTGCGGGGGCTGCCAAAAGCGGTATCCACGTGCCCACATACTCATCGATAACCACCGCGCGCGGGTCGGGTCCCCAATAACGTTCCATCACGTTGGAAGTCCACACCCCAAGCAGTGTCACCACCACAATCAAGCCGACGGTAGTCCAAAAAAGCGCCGCGGGCGCGAGCAGCAGGTAGAGCACATACCACAGCACAAGCGCCGTGAAAGCGGCGGCGGTGCCGGGAGCCACCGGCACCAAGCCCGTGTAAAGCCCCGTGGAAAGTATCTCGTGAAAGCGGGGCGCCACGCCCAAGCGCTTGTAATTGTTGTCGCTCATGCCGGTAGAGTTCCTATTTGGCAAACAAGTGATACAGTTCCCTCACCCAAAGCACAAGCGAGGAAGCCACCACGATAATCACAAAGTCGAGCGCCCCCGACGGGTTGAAACGCCAGTCGAACGTATGGAACATGGGCGCCACGTTGAAGAACTCGTAGGCAATCTCCGTAATGAAGAGCTGCCCCA
>JAJPYW010000271.1 GCA_021204715.1 Prevotellaceae bacterium | reverse complement strand
GTCCGCTGGGGTCGTTCTTCCCTTGGAAGGAGGCGTCCCAAGCCAAGGCTTCGGCGGTGGAGCAAGCCACGCTGGGCACGCTGGGCACGCTCCGGGCGGCGCTGTCGCTGGGGAAATGTTCTTCGAAGATGGTGCGGTAGTAGTACTCTTCCTTGTTCAAAGGGGTGTGGATGGGGAAACGCTCGGCGGCACGGGCCATTTGCTCGTCGCTCACGGCGGCGGCTGTCATGGCTTTGAGCGTGTCTATCCAGCTGTAGCCCACGCCGTCGGAGAACTGTTCCTTCTGCCGCCAGGCTATGCTCGAGGGGAGCATGTCGGCGAAGGCCTCGCGCACCACGCGCTTCTCTATCTCCCTTCCCGGACACATTTTCACCGCGGGGTTCAAGTTCATGGCCACGTCCAAGAACTCCTTGTCGAGGAAAGGCACGCGCCCTTCCACGCCCCATGCGGCCAAGCTCTTGTTGGCGCGCAGGCAGTCGTACAGGTGCAGCTTGGAGAGCTTGCGCACGGTCTCTTCGTGGAAGGCTTGCGGGGTGGGCGCCTTGTGGAAGTAGAGGTATCCGCCGAACACTTCATCGGCCCCTTCGCCGCTGAGCACCATCTTGATGCCCATGCTTTTGATGACACGGGCCAGCAGGTACATGGGGGTGGAGGCGCGCACGGTGGTCACGTCGTAGGTCTCGATGAAGTAGATGACGTCGCGCAAGGCGTCCAAACCCTCTTGGATGGTGTAGTTTATCTCGTGGTGTACGGTGCCGATGTGGGCGGCCACTTCGCGCGCTTTCAAGAGGTCGGGGGCTCCTTTCAGTCCCACGGCAAAGGAGTGCAGCTGCGGCCACCATGCGTCGGCTTGGTTGTCGGTCTCGATGCGCTTGGAGGCATACTTCTTGGCGATGGCCGAGATGACCGAGGAGTCCAAGCCGCCGCTCAAAAGCACGCCGTATGGCACGTCGGACATGAGCTGGCGGCGCACGGAGGCTTCCAAAGCACCGCGCACGGCGCTTACCTGCTCCTCATGGCCGCGGGCGTCGTCTTTCACCGCGCAGTAGTTCATCCACGGGCGCGAGTACCATTGCACCATCTTTCCTTCGCGCCCGTGGTAGTAGTGGCCGGGCAGGAAGGGCTCGTACTCGTCGCAGTTGCCTTCCAACGCTTTCAGCTCGCTGGCCACATAGACGCGCCCCTCTTTGTCACGGCCTATGTAGAGGGGTATGACGCCGATGGGATCGCGCGCTATCAAGTAGTCGTCGCGCTCTTCATCGTAGAGGGCGAAGGCGAAGATGCCGCTCAGGTCTTCCAAGAACCGGATGCCTTTTTCTTTATAAAGGGCGAGGATGACTTCGCAGTCGGAGCCCGTCTGGAACTCGTAACGGCCTGCGTAACGGGCGCGGATGTCACGGTGGTTGTATATCTCTCCGTTGACGGCGAGCACCTGCTTGCGGTCGGGCGAGTAGAGCGGCTGGCCGCCCGACTGGGGGTCGACAATGGAGAGGCGCTCGTGGGCCAGCACCGCCGAGCCTCCCTCGTAGATGCCGCTCCAGTCGGGCCCGCGGTGGCGCACTTTCTGCGCCATTTTCAAGGCTTTCTTTCTTAACTCGGGTTGATGTCCGCGTATATTGAATATAGCTACGATGCCACACATGGTATTCGGGGTTTTAATAGATGTTCTTTTCCGGTGCCGGATGTTTTGCTTGTGGGGTGCCCGCCGGTTGTATCACAGCCCGCCGACAGCCTCGTCGATGGCGCGGGCTGCCCTGCGGCCGTCGGCCAAGGCGCGTACCACCAAGCTGGCGCCGTTCAAGGCGTCGCCTGCCAAGAACACGCCCGGGGCGAGCTCGGGTTGTTGCGGTTTGAGGAAGCCCATGGCCAAGAGTACCATGTCGGCTTCGATGATCTCTTTCTTCCCGGTGGGCTTCATTACGGGACGTCCGCCGCCTTCGGCCGGCAGCCACTCCACTTCTTCTACTTCCACGCCGCACACGTGTCCGTCCTTGCCGATGAAGTGGTTCGAGGCGAGCGACCAACGGCGCGTGCAGCCCTCTTCGTGGCTGCTGGTGGTCTTCAAGACAACGGGCCACTGCGGCCAAGGGGTGGCGTCGTTGTGTCCTTCGGGCGGCTGGGGCATGATTTCTATCTGTGTGACGCTCGCGGCGCCTTGGCGTATGCTGGTGCCGATGCAGTCGCTTCCCGTGTCGCCGCCGCCTATGACGAGCACGCGCTTGCCTTTGGCGTTGACAAGTTCCTTGGCGGGGAAGGTCTCGCCGTCGAGGATGCGGTTCTGCTGTGAGAGCATGTCGAGGGCGAAGTAGATGCCTTTGAGTTCACGTCCCGGTATGGAGAGGTCGCGGGCCTGCGGCGTGCCGGTGCACTGGGCGTAGGCGTCGTAGCCTTGGGGCAGCTTGCCCGCCTTTATTTCCACGCCCATCTCGAAGTGGATGCCTTCGGCTTGCATGAGGTGGATGCGGCGGTCGATGACCTCTTTGGGAAGCTTGAAATTGGGGATGCCGTAGCGCAGCAATCCACCGGGCATGGGGTGACGGTCGAATACCGTGACTTCATATCCCAAGGCGTTCAGGCGCGCGGCCACGCTCAGTCCGGCAGGGCCGGCGCCTATGACGGCCACCCGCTTGCCGTTGCGCTTGGGCGCGCGCGGCAGGATGAAGCCTTCCCGGAAAGCGGCTTCGGCAATGGCCGCTTCGTTCTCGCGCACGGTGACGGGCTCGTTGCAAGAGAGCTTCAACACACACGACTTCTCGCACAGGGCGGGGCAGATGCGGCCGGTGAATTCGGGGAAGTCGTTGGTTTGCGTAAGCAACTTGAAGGCCTCTTCCCACTTGCCTTTATAAAGCGCGTCCTGAAATTCGGGGGGCTTGTTGCCCAACGGACAGGCCCAGTGGCAGAAGGGCACGCCGCAGTCCATGCAGCGCGATGCCTGCAGCTTGCGGTCGTGGCTGTTGAGCGTCTGTTCCACTTGGCTGAAATCGGTGATACGTTCGTGTATCGGACGGTAACCCGCCTCTTGGCGGGGAATATGCAAGAATGCTGTAGGGTTTCCCATAATCTTTTATCGCTTTGTTTGTAAGTTTGCTTCTTGGTTTGCTTGGCTTTATAAAGGGTATCAATAGTCGCGCTGCATGTCGGCGATCTTCTGCTGGAGCTTGCGCATCTGCTCTTCTTGCAGCACTTTCTTGTACTCGATGGGGATTACTTGTATGAATTCGTCGGCATAGCGGTTCCAGTCGTCGAGCATGGTGCGCGCCAACTTGGAGCCGGTGTAGAGGTAGTGCTGGCGGATGAGCTCGTGCAACTCCTTGCGG
>JAJPYW010000125.1:2970-3331 GCA_021204715.1 Prevotellaceae bacterium | reverse complement strand
CTTCCGCACCACGGTCTCTATCGTGAAGACACCTTGGTCGGTGAGTTCCAACATGACAGGCAGCGAGAATTGCACCATGGGCATGCCCGAGGCGGCGTGCAACGCGTCCCCTTCTTTTTCATTTAATAGATGAGGCGCGTGGTCGGTGGCGACGACATCTATCAAGTCCTTGTTCACGGCTTCGCGCAACGCCTCCCGGTCGGCAAGCTCCTTCACTGCCGGGTTGCATTTGACGCGCGCGCCCAACTTGCTGTAATCGGCGTCGGTGAAGAGCAAGTGGGCGATGCAAGCCTCGGCGGTGACGCGTTTGCCGGCAAGGTCTCCCCCGGTGAGCAAGTCCAATTCCTCTTTGGTGGAGAGG
>JAJPYW010000125.1:0-2960 GCA_021204715.1 Prevotellaceae bacterium | reverse complement strand
GCGCCAAGCGCGCGGCCAGTTCAGAAGAAGCATAGCACGCTTCCCTCGAGCGGATGCGGCTATGTTCCACCATGGGCACGGCTTTCTCCCCATAGCGCCGCCTGCACAGTTCCGTGTTCCGCCCGATGATGTCCTGCGCTTCACAATGGGCCGCAATCAGCAAGTCGGTCTCGTTGAATATGTGCCGCAAGCTCTCCCTGCGGTCCACCAACATGTTGCCCGTACTGGAACCCATGAAGAGCTTGACGCCGCACACACGGTGCCGGTCTATCTTTGCGAACTCCTTGTAGTTGTCGTTTGTGGCGCCGAAATAACACGAATGGTTCACGATGCATTTGCGGTCGAGCAAGTCGAGCTTCTCCTCCAAGGCCGCTATCGTGGTGGTCTGCGGAAGGGTGTTGGGCATATCCATAATAGCGGTCACGCCGCCTGCGGCCGCCGCCCGGCTTTCGGTCAAGATGTCCGCCTTGTGCGTCCATCCCGGGTCGCGGAAGTGCACGTGTCCGTCAATCACGCCCGGCAACAAACAGCAGCCGGTGGCGTCGACCGTCTCGTGGCAAGCGTCGGCAGGCAGGGCGTCGCCCTCCACGATTTCCGCGATGCGTCCGTCCGCTATCACCAAGGAGCCTACGGTTTGTCTGCCCTCGTTCACCAAGGTGGCGTTGTGTATCAATGTCCGCTTCATCGGCTGTCGAAGTCTTTAAAGTTCATTGCATATATTAGCGTTGCACACCGTTGCCGGCCGCTTTCCTTTGCATCGCTCCCCGTTTGAACCAACTGTCCCATTTCAGCCTCATTACGCCGAACATGGCCTCGCCTATGATGCTGCCGTTCATCTTGGAAGTGCCCAATTCACGGTTGATGAAGATAACAGGCACTTCTTTCAAGCGGAACCCGCAACGGTAGGCGGTGAATTTCATCTCTATCTGGAAAGCATAGCCTTTGAAGCGTATTTTGTCGAGCCTGATGCTGTCTAGTACCTCGCGCCGGTAGCACACGAAGCCCGCCGTGGTGTCGTGCACGGGCATGCCCGTGATGAGCTGCACATATTTGGAAGCGAAGTAAGAGAGTATCACCCTTCCCATGGGCCAGTTCACCACATTCACCCCGCTCACATAGCGCGAGCCTATGGCCACGTCGGCACCCTCCCTGCTGCACGCCTTGTACAAGCGCGGCAAGTCATTCGGGTTGTGGCTGAAGTCGGCGTCCATTTCAAAGATGAAGTCATAATTGTGTGCAAGCGCCCAACGGAAGCCCGCTATATAGGCCGTCCCCAAGCCCAACTTGCCGCTGCGTTCCAACAAGAAAAGACGCGCCGCGAACTCCTTCTGCAAGGCTTTCACAATGGCGGCGGTGCCGTCGGGCGAGCCGTCGTCGATGACCAAGACGTGGAATCCCTCTTCCAAGCGGAAAACGGCGCGGACGATGTTCTCGATGTTTTCCCTTTCGTTGTAGGTGGGAATGATGACAATGCTGTCGGGCTGCTGCATGATGACCTTCACTGTGGGTTCTTCTTGGAGACAAAAGTAACGCTTTTCGTCGAATCGAGGATAAAACTACCGGATAATTATGTATTTTTGCACCCGATTATTGCACGTAGCGTCAATCAGGCCCGAATGTAATGACCATCAACGAACTGCAACAACGTTATGCCGCCCACCCCCAAGTAGAGGCTGTGGACGGGCTGTTGAAGGATGCATCCGTCCGTTCCATCTATTGCAAAGGATTGTGTGCTTCCGCCGCACCCCTTGTATGCGCAGCCTTGGCAAGAGAGGCCGCCTTCCCTTTCCTTTTCATCTTGGGCGACTTGGAAGAAGCCGGCTATTTCTACCACGACTTGGTGCAGCTTCGGGGCGAGGAGCATGTACTCTTCTTCCCCTCCTCGTTCCGCCGCGCCGTGAAGTACGGACAGCGCGACGCCGCCGGCGGCATCCTGCGCACCGAGGCGTTGGCACGCCTGCAGAAGAACGAGCCGGGGCTTTGCATCGTTACCTATCCCGACGCGTTGGCCGAGAAGGTCGTTTCACCCGACGCTTTGAACCAAAACACCCTTGAAGTGCAAGCAGGCGAGCGCCTTTCGCCTACCTTCTTGGACGAAGTGCTGCGCGGCTACGGCTTCGAGCGGGTGGAGTATGTCTATGAGCCGGGACAATACGCCTTGCGCGGCAGCATCGTCGACCTCTTTTCCTTCTCTTCCGAATACCCCTACCGCATCGACTTCTTCGGCGATGAAGTAGACAGCATCCGCCTTTTTGAAGTAGAGACACAACTGTCACGCCAGTCCAAGCAGCGTGTGGTCATCGTGCCCGACTTGACCGTTTTCCCCACTGAAGGCGGCGACGGCCGCGTCTCCCTGCTCGGCTTCCTGCCCAAGGAGACGGTGCTTGCCGCGCGCGACTTTCCTTGGGTGCACGAGCGCATAGCCGCCGTGCACGACGAAGCCATGTCGCCCCAAGCCATCGCCGCGCGTGAATCGGAAGAAGAAGTCATAACCTTGGACGGCATGCTCTCTACGGGCGAAGAGTTCCTCGAGCAAGCGCTCTCTTTCCGGTGGTTGGAACTCGGCGCCAAGCCCGCGGGCACGCCCCAAGCCACCGTCACTTTCGATACCTCCCTGCAGCCCGTCTACCACAAGAACTTCGACATGGTGTCCGCCTCCTTCAAGCAATACTTGCAGCAAGGCTATACCTTATATATATGTAGCGACAGCCTCAAGCAGATAGAACGCATCCGTTCCATCTTCGAAGACCGGGGCGACAATATAGTCTTCACCCCTGTGGAGCGCACCCTGCACGAAGGCTTCGCCGACAACACCCTGCGCCTTTGCCTCTTCACCGACCACCAGCTCTTCGACCGCTTCCACAAGTACAGCCTGCGCAGCGAGAAAGTGCGCGGCGGCAAGGTAGCGTTGAGCCTGAAAGAACTCAACCAGTTCACGCCGGGCGACTACGTGGTACATG
>JAJPYW010000082.1 GCA_021204715.1 Prevotellaceae bacterium | reverse complement strand
TGGACTCGGAAGACGAAGGGGAACTCTTCATAGGCTGCGCGGGCGGCGTGGACTCTTTGGCCGACTTTACGTACCGTCCCGTAACGGTGCCCGAAGGCTACTACTTCGCACGCATTACCGTGAAAGGACTGCTTGGCGGGCACTCGGGCGGCGACATCCACTTGGGGCGCGGCAATGCCAACAAGCTGCTCGCGCGCTTCTTATTGGGGGCTTTTAAAAAGTATGATCTCTATGTAATAGAAATAGACGGGGGCAACTTGCGCAACGCCATTCCGCGCGAGGCGACGGCTGTCGTCGCCCTGCCCGAAAGCGACAGGCACGCCTTGCGCAGCGACTTGAACGTCTACGCCGCCACCATAGAAGGCGAGCTTGGCACGGTGGAGCCCTACTTGCAGTGCACGCTCGAATCGGAAACGCCCAAGGGAGAAGCCATCGACAAGGACACCACCCGGCGGCTGTTGCAGACGCTTTACGCCCTGCCCCACGGCGTGCACGCCATGAGCCACGAGATACCGGGATTGGTGGAGACGTCGACCAACTTGGCCTCGGTGAAGATGCGTGCGGGGCACATCATCCACATAGAGACAAGCCAGCGCAGCTCCATTGACTCGGCCCGGCAAGACATGGCGCAAACGGTGCGCACCGTCATGGAGATGGGCGGTGCCACGGTGAGCTTCAGCGACGGTTATCCCGGCTGGAAACCCAACCCGCACTCGGAGATTCTGCAGGTGGCAACAGAGGCTTACCGCAGGCTCTTCGGCACGGAGGCTGAGGTGAAAGCCATCCATGCGGGCTTGGAGTGCGGACTGTTCCTCGACAAGTATCCCTCGCTCGACATGATATCTTTCGGCCCCACGCTGCGCGGGGTGCACTCGCCCGACGAGCAGATGCACATTCCTTCGGTGGAGCGCTTCTGGAAGCACTTGACGGATATATTGCTGCACGCGCCCGAGAAGGAATAACAGCGATAGGTGAAAAGCAAGAAAGGATGAAGGCCGGGCTGTACTGCGGTTGGAAGCACAGTCAGGCTTCGCGCTCTTCATTCATCGGTTGGTAAACGCCAAATGCAGCCAGCCGTACACGCCCAATAAAATGATGAGCAACGTCTGCACGGCATGTACAATGAGGGCGAAGATGCCCGCTTCGGTAGCTCCTACTCCGTAGAGCATCATCATGGTGATGACAGCGAAATGCCACGGCCCGGCCCCGTTGGGCGTGGGCACCAACACGGCAAACGTGCCGCCCACAAACATCACCAAGCCGGCTAAGATGCCAAGATGACAAGAGAAGTCGAAGCAGAAAAGCGTGAGGTAGAAGTGCAGGAAGTAGCAGCCCCACATCGCCACGGTGTAAGCGATGTAAAGCGGCAAGTTGCTTACGCTGCGCAACGAGCGTATGCCTTCCCACACGTTGAGCGCCACCCCTTTTACCTTTTCAAACACCGAGAGCATGCGCAGCAGGTAGCAAACGAGCAACACCACGCCCGCTACCGAGAAGAGCGACACGTAGAACCATGGAGAGGTGAACAGGTGGGCCAACGAGGGAATCTTGGTGCCCGTCTCATGGAAGAAGCGCAAGAACAGCGGCATCTGCACAAGAAAGGTGACGCCCGAAATGAACACCACACACACGGCGTCGACCAAGCGTTCGGTCACTACCGTTCCAAGGAGCTTGGCAAAGGAGATGCCGTCGTAGCGCGCCAATGCCGTGCAGCGTGAAATCTCTCCCACGCGGGGCAGCACCAAGTTGGCTGCGTATGAGAGAAAGATAGCGTCTACCGAGTTGCCCCGCTTGGCACGGGCGCCCATGGGCTCCAACGTCTGCCGCCAGCGCCACCCGCGCAGCACGTGGCTCAACACGCCGAAGAGCAACGAAAGCGTCATCCACCCCCAACGGGTGCCGTGCAGCAAGGTGGACTTCGCCCTGGCGAAATCGAAGTCACGGTACACCCAATAGAAGATGAATCCGCCCAAGAGCAGCGACAAGAGCACTTGCAGGGTTATCTTTAAAGGTCGCTTCATCAGATGTTAGAAAGATAGCTAAACAGTTTCTTCATTATATAACCGTCGGTATCTTTATACTATTATATAAAAGGAAAGGCACATCGGGGCGGGAGTTAGCGCTCAATCGTCAGGTACCCATTCCCCTCAGTGCTTCAGCTGCAAAGATAACGATATTTTTATTACTTACCTATATATCTGCCTATAATACACATCCCATGGGGCGGTTTTTAGCCTTGCCCACGCACAAGCAAAGCGGAAAAGCGTTACCTTTGCCGGGGGAAAGCGTGGCTGAAGGAGGCCGGCTTACGGCATCCGCCGCACCGTAAATGTAAACGATATAGCTAAATTGATGCGTTTAGTAAGACCTAAAAAGCGCTTGGGGCAGCACTTCTTGAAAGACTTGGGCATTGCCAAGGCCATTGCCGATACCGTGGATGCCTGCCCCGGCTTGCCGGTGCTCGAAGTGGGCCCCGGCATGGGCGTGCTCACGCAGTTTCTCTTGCAGAAAGAGCGTCCGTTGAAGGTGGTGGAGCTTGACGACGAGTCGGTGTCTTACCTGCGCCGCACCTATCCCCGCTTGGAAGAGGACATCATTGAAGACGACTTCTTGAAGATGCACCTCGACCGCCTCTTCGACGGCGCGCCCTTCGTGGTGACGGGCAATTATCCCTACAACATCTCTTCGCAGATATTCTTCAAGATATTGGCCAACAAAGAGCGCATACCTTGCTGCACGGGCATGATACAGCGGGAAGTGGCCCAACGCATGGCCTCCGCACCCGGCTGCAAGGCTTACGGCATATTGAGCGTGCTCGTGCAGGCTTGGTACCACGTGGAGTATCTCTTCACGGTAGACGAACAGGTGTTCAACCCGCCTCCCAAGGTGAAGAGCGCCGTTATCCGCATGACGCGCAACGACGTGGTGTCGCTTGGCTGCGACGAGCAACTGTTCAGGCAAGTGGTGAAGACCACCTTCAACCAACGCCGCAAGACGCTGCGCAACTCCATCATGCCCATACTGGGCAAGGAGTGCCCTTTAACCAAGAAACCGCTGTTCAACAGGCGTCCCGAACAACTGTCGGTGGCCGAGTTCGTCGACCTGACCAACCAAGTGGCCGCGGCACTTGACGCTTCATCCGCCACGGGAAAGGACGTGGTTCCATGAACAAACGCGCCGTTTTCCATTGTAATATCGGGAACAGAAAACGCGTGGAATTGGAAATTATAGGCTCATAAAAGAAAAAAAGAGAAAAAAAGTATGAAATAAGCATTTTATTTTATTATTTTGTACGCTGAAACACAAAACGGCACATCCGTTCTTTAAAAACAAATGCAAT
>JAJPYW010000217.1 GCA_021204715.1 Prevotellaceae bacterium | reverse complement strand
TCAAGCTGGCCCGCTGCTGCAATCCCATCTACGGCGACGATGTGTTCGGCTTCGTGTCGGTGACGGGCGGCGTGAAGATACACCGCGCGGATTGTCCCAACGCGGCCGACCTGCACGCCCGCTTCGGCTACCGCATCGTCAAGGCGCGCTGGGCAGGCAAGTCGGAAGGGACGCAATACCCCATCACACTGCACGTGGTGGGACACGACGACATAGGCATCGTGACCAACATGACCTCCATTATCTCCAAGGAGACGGGCATCACACTGCGCAGTATCAACATCCAGTCGAACGACGGTCTCTTCTCGGGGAAGCTCACCGTCATGGTGGGCGACACCGGCCGGTTGGAAGCGCTCGTCAAGAAACTGCGCACGGTAAAAGGGGTGAAGCAGGTGGAGCGGAGTTAGACCGGCACAGCAACCGCCGGGGAATACATTCGGCTCACCGTCATGAAAAAACTATTTCATCAAGATATAGTCTTCAAGTATTAGCTTACCTGACGCGGTGACGCTTGTAATAGGGATATGCCAACAACAGGAAGAAGAGTACGGCCGCCACGCTGCAGACAAGGGCGGCTTTATAGACCGCCGGCATATTCATCAAATGACAGGTGACGGCAAGGCCGGCGAGCAGCCCGGCCTCCATAGCCAAATGGCAGGTGGTATTGGCCGTGCCGCGCTGACAGTGTTGGGAAAGGTCGACGAAGAGCTTGGTGAAGGGTGCGGCGAGCAACGCCCACACGCCGAGCGCTACCGCAGGATAAGGGGATCCTGTGAAAAGCAACGGCAGTAAAAGCCCCGACACGCCTGTGACAAGCAACGCGTTGATGGCCATAACCCAAGCGCGCGGCAGCAGGAAGCGGTCGAGATTGCACAGCGGCACGCCGATAGGGGCGCGGAATGCCACGTAGACTCCCGAAGCGGACAACAGACTCAACAAGCCGCAGGCGAGGGACAGGTAAATGACCGCATGGAAATCATAAAGGCGGTAGACCAAAAGGCCCGCTCCCACCCCAAGCAGCATGCCCAAGCGCGCCACCCAAGCATAGACCATATTGGCGGCGGTGCGCCTGTGGGAAAGGATAATGTCGATGGCCACGGTGATGCCGGCGGTGACAGCCATGCCGAAACAAGCCCCTTGAACCAATGCGAACAACAGCAGTTGCACGTAGTCGGTGACGGCAAGATAGCCCGCCGTGGTGAGCATCATGCCTGCCGTGGAAAACATCAGCACTTGCTTGCGCTTACATTCGTCGCCCAACCGGGCATGGAAAGGGCCTACAAGGAAAAGGCCGAAGGCGAAAGCTATAAAGAGGTTGCCCGCCCGTGCCACCGGGACACCTATCTGCTGCCCCATGGCGAAGGGAATAGCGGGAAAGAGCAGGTAGACGGCGGCGAAAAGAAAGAGGTTGGCCAAGCACATCTGCCCGAAGTTCCATGTCATCACGCCATTAGTACTGCTCTTTTTCATTGGGGAAATCGAGGTTCTTCACATCGGATATGTAGTGGCTCAGGGCATCGGTCATCACCGTGTGCAAGTCGGCATAACGACGCAGGAAGCGGGGACGGAAGCCGTTGTTCATGCCCAACATGTCCTGTATGACGAGCACTTGCCCGTCGACGCCGCCGCCGGCTCCTATACCTATGACGGGCACGGTCAGTTCGCTCGACACCCTTTGGGCCAAAGCTGCGGGAATCTTCTCCAAGACTATGGAGAAGCAGCCGGCTTCTTCCAACAGGTGGGCGTCGCGCACCAACTTTTCGGCTTCGGCATTGTCTTTGGCACGGACGGTGTAGGTGCCGTACTTGTTAATGGACTGGGGCATCAACCCCAAGTGCCCCATGACAGGGATGCCGGCACTGAGGATGCGCTTGACCGTGCCGATAATCTCTTCGCCGCCCTCCATTTTGAGCGCGTCGGCATGGCTCTCTTTCATGATGCGGATGGCGGAAGCCAAACCTTCCATTTCGTTGCCTTGGTAGGAACCGAAAGGCATGTCGACCACCACCATGGCGCGCTTCACGCCGCGCACCACAGACTTGGCGTGGTAAATCATCTGGTCCAAGGTAATGGGCAGTGTGGTGACATTGCCGGCCATAACGTTGGAGGCGGAATCGCCTACCAAGATTACATCCATGCCTGCACCGTCCACAATCTGGGCCATGGTGTAGTCGTAAGATGTCAACATGGCTATCTTCTCGCCCCGCTGCTTCATTTCGACAAGACGGCGGGTGGTCACTTTACGGGCATCGTCCGATATATATCCTGACATAATCTATATAGTTTATAAGACTTCGCTGTTTGACTGCTTGTACTTGTAAGCGCAAGCGGGGACTGTTTGTAATAGCAACCGTCGCGTCACTATCCTCGCAATCGCTGCAAAGGTAACGTTTTTTCGGATTACTTGTCTACCCGTTTCATTTTATCGAAAGTGAACCCTTGAAAATCGGGTATCACAAGGTGGCACAACGGAGCAATGGCATCGGCGGGGTTGGTGGTGGAGAGGCCTATGACTACGGCTCCCGACGCCAAGCCTGCTTTCAAACCATTGAAGGAATCCTCAAAGACGTATGTCGTCTCAGGGGTGGTGCCGAAGGTCTCCATACCCAAGAGATAACAGTCGGGCGCCGGTTTGGAGGCGCGGAACATCTTGTCGGTGAAGATGTGGTGGAAGAGTGTCTTCATTTCGGGGTGTGCCCGGCAGACGGCCTGCATCTTGCGCTCGCCCGAACTGGTGACGATGGCGGTATGGCAACCGTGCCGGCGCAGGTCGTCCATGAAATCGAGGAAACCGGGAATGTATTCGTAAGCCATCTGCTGCTCGTAGCGGTCGAGCGCGGGAATGATTTCGGCTTGCAACTGCTCTTTGCCTGTAAAGTACTTGGCGAAAATGGAGGCCAACGTGGTTCCTTTGATGCGGTCTTCAAAATCGTCCATACCAAAATGCTCCACGCCTATGCGGTGCCAAAAGAGGCTGTACTGGCTTTCGGTGTCCATGACCACGCCGTCGAAATCGAAAAGTACGGCTATGGGGTTGTCGTTATCCATACGTGTCCGTTTTTAGTCTGTTCGCTTGTAGAACGGGTGCAAAGGTGTGAATTATCCGTGAACCGCACAAATATAAAGCGCCCATTTCGCTATACCTTGAAGATTATTGCGTATTTTTGCCGTACTTTAAAAGCGTGGAAGCGATGAAGAAATTTGCACACGGCATGCGGTACATGCCCAAGAACTATTCCGATGAAGCAGAGGCCAAGCTACAGCAATACAAGCGGGCGGGCTGCAAGTTGCCCATGCGGAACTTGCTGCGCACGGAAGAACAGATAGCCGGCATCAGAGAGAGTGCCAAGATAAACACAGCACTATTAGACTATATTGCGGAGCATATCCGCGAGGGGATGTCGACCGCCGAGATTGACCACTTGGTCTATTGCTTCACCACCGACCACGACGCCATCCCTGCCGATTTCCTCTATGAGGGCTACCCGAAAAGTGTCTGCACCAGCGTGAACGACGTGGTGTGCCACGGCGTTCCTTCCACCAAGGAGATTTTGCGTAACGGCGACATCGTGAACGTGGATGTGTCGACCATTTACAAAGGCTACTACTCGGACGCCTCGCGCATGTTTCTCATTGGCGACGTTAAACCCGAAGTGCGGCGGTTGGTGGAGGTGACGCGCGAATGTCGCGACTTGGGTATCGAAACGGCACAGCCTTGGGCACGGTTGGGCGACATAGGCGCCGTCATCCAAGAGCATGCCCAGAACAATGGCTACAGTGTGGTCAGGGAGTTCTGCGGACATGGTTGTGGCATCAAGTTCCATGAAGAGCCCGATGTGGAACACGTGGGAAAGCGCGGCACAGGCATGTTGCTTGTACCGGGCATGACTTTTACCATAGAGCCGATGATTAACATGGGCGGCAAGGAGATATTCATCGACGAGACGGACGGCTGGACGGTCTGCACGGAGGACGGCCTGCCCTCGGCGCAATGGGAAAGCCAAATCTTGATAACAGAGACGGGCAACGAGATTCTGACAGAATAGAGTAAAAGAGTAATTGCTTTAAGAAGGAGTTATATAATCCGTTTGCACTTACATTGATTGAACAACCATACACAGATAACTGAAAAGAAGTAATCATGGGAACTTTAGCTTTAATCCTACTGTTGGTGGGACTCATCGTCGGAGGAGTGATAGGCTATTTGGCGGCTTCCAAGCAAATAACCGCATTGAAGGTTGAAGCGGGGGCTGCAGGGCAACGCATCGCGGAAATACAAAAAAGTGCCGATGAAAGCATCAGACGGGAGAAAGAGAATGTGGAGGCCGGCATCAAAAGAGAGCAAGAGATTGCCGCCGAAAGCATCAAACGGGAGAGAGCGTATGCCGAAGAACGCATCAACACCATAAAACGTAGTGCCGAGGAGAGCGTCAAGCTTGAAAAAGAGCTTGCGGACGAACGTATCAAACAGCAACAAAAACAGTTTGACGACCAGATTGCACACCTGAAAGAGGAATTCGAGAACCTGTCCAATAAAATATTCAATAGCAAGAGCGAAGACTTCAAGAAACTGAATGAAGAGCATATAGGCAACCTGCTGCGTCCGTTTGAAGAAAAGATAAAGGATTTCCGTCAGAAGGTAGAGGAGGTATATTTCACCGAAGCAAAAGAGCGCAACTCGTTGAGTGAACATATCAAGCAATTGGTGGAACTGAACAACCGCTTGAGTGAAGACGCCGACAACTTGACGCGCGCGCTGAAAGGAGACTCGAAGATACAGGGCGACTGGGGTGAGATGATCTTGGAACGGCTCTTGGAATCGTCCGGGTTGATAGAGGGGGAGCATTATGTGCGCCAAGAGTTCCTCAAAGACGACAACGGTGAAAACATCACCAACGAAGAAAGCGGACAGAAAATGCAGCCTGACGTTATCGTGAAGTATCCCGACGAAAGGGAGATTATCATCGACTCCAAAGTGTCGCTTACCGCATACGTGGCCTACACAGCCGCCAAAGAGAAAGAGGAGCGGGAGAAACGCTTGAAGGAGCATTTACAATCCGTGCGCAACCATATAGATGAATTGAGCCGGAAGGATTACTCCCGTTACGACCGCAAGGCGCCTGATTTCGTGATGATGTTCATTCCCAACGAGGGTGCCTACCTGCTTGCCATACAGAGCGACCCCAATTTATGGGGGTATGCATACGACAAGAAAGTGGTTTTAATGAATCCCACCAACCTCATCAGCGCGCTACGTCTT
This sequence comes from Prevotellaceae bacterium, assembly GCA_021204715.1. Taxonomy (GTDB): domain Bacteria; phylum Bacteroidota; class Bacteroidia; order Bacteroidales; family Bacteroidaceae; genus Bacteroides. The sequence continues at coordinate 11,167 of JAJPYW010000217.1, read as the reverse complement.
TCCCTTGATTTGTGGAAGCGGGAGAATCAAGTTAAGAATGTACAAGCCATTATTGAACGGGGCACCTCCCTTTATGAGAAAATCGTGGGCTTTACCGATACTTTCTTGACTTTAGGCGACCGTGTATCTGTTTTACAAAGTGATTATGAGAAAGCGCTGAACCAACTTTCCACAGGGAAAGGCAACGTCGTCAGGCAAGCTGAATTATTGAAAAACATGAGCCTCACGCCTAAAAAACGCATTTCAGCAAGGTTGTTGCCGGCTGAAAAGGAAGAAGAAGAGGAAACAGAGTATAAGGAAGAAGAAAGGGGTTGACTTGCAGTTGAGATTCATGAGCCTTGCCAGCGGCAGCAGCGGCAATTGCTACTACTTGGGTACGGAACGTTACGGCATTTTGATTGACGCCGGCATAGCGGCACGCCGAATCAAAAGGGACTTGAAAGAGGCGGGCATCGGCATGGAGATGATTCACGCCGTTTTCCTGACGCACGACCATTTAGACCACGTTAAATCGGTAGGTACTTTGGGAGAGAAACTGAACATTCCCATCTACGCCACCCGGCGCACACACGAGGGTATCGATATGGGGCACCATTCGACAAAGCGGCTCCAAACTTCCCGGCATTACATAGAGAAAGGAACGCCCCTGCAGTTACGCGACTTCCACATCGAAGCCTTCGAGGTGCCGCACGACGGCACGGACAACGTGGGGTATTGCATCGAAGCGGACGGCAAGACCTTCACTTTCGCCACCGACTTGGGCGAGATAACCCCTACCGTGGCCACTTACCTGCGCAAGGCGGACTACTTGATATTAGAAGCCAACTATGATGAGGAGATGCTGCGCACGGGAAGTTATCCTGCCTATTTGAAGGAACGCATCGCCGGTGCCAACGGTCACTTGAGCAACCGCGCCGCCGCCGAGTTCATAGCGGACAACATGAACGGAAAATGGCGTTACATTTGGCTTTGCCACTTAAGCAAAGACAACAACCTGCCGGAATTGGCCCACCGCACGGTTGCGGTGAAATTAGCCGAGAAGGGCATTACGGTGGACAAGGATGTGCGGCTCACCGCCCTGCAACGGAACGTCCCCACCGAGCTGTATCTGTTTGAGTGAAGCAAACCCGATGCATTGTATGAACGGCACTTCCTTTGAGACAAGCCGGTACTTCGGCTATAAAAAAATATGTACTATCTGCACTTAGACCGAACCGTCAATTCCGGCGTCCTCCTAAAAAGATGAGAACGTAATAAACCAATGTGGCCAACGACCCGAGGGCGGCCATCACGTAGGTATAGGCAGCCGAGCGCAGGGAGTCTTCGGCCTGGGCATGATTGTAGGCGTTGGTGATGCCCGAACGGTTCAACCATACCAGCGCGCGATGGCTGGCGTTGATTTCGACAGGCAAAGTGATGAAACTGAATAGCGTGGTCGTGGCAAAGAGGATGATGCCGGCCAACAACAGTTGCGGAAAGACATTCAACAACAAGATGCCTGCCAACAACACCCACGACATGATGTTCGAGGCGAAGGAAACGACCGGCACCAACTTGCTGCGCATGGTCAGCGGGGCGTATGCGCGCGCGTGTTGCACGGCATGTCCGCATTCATGGGCGGCCACGGCGGCGGCCATGACGCTGGTACTGCCATACACCCCCTCGCTCAAGTTCACCGTTTTGTTGGTGGGGTTGTAATGGTCGGTTAGTTGGCCGGCTACGTGGGTAATTCGCACGTCATAAATGCCGTTGTCGTGCAGCATCTTCAATGCCACATCAGCACCTGTCATGCCGTTGCCCACGGCTATCTTTGAATATTTCTTGTATTTGTTCTGAAGGTTCATCTGGACTAACCAGCTCAAGAGGGCCACGCCAATGAAGATAATCCATTGCAATCCTATTCCATATATCATAACTTCTATATTTAAAGGTTGTACCTACAAAAATATATACAAACAACTTGCCAAAACAGCGGGAAACGGATGGCAAGCCTCCGTTTCCCTTTCATTTTAAGAAGATTTTACCAATACGGGCATCGACAACCCGCCTTTACAGGTTATTCTTCAGTATATCGCTCAATGGTCTGCTCTCTATCAGGGCCTACGGAAACAATCTTGACGGGCACGCCAAGCTGCTCTTCCAAGAAGGTGAGGTAGGCGTTGAACTCTTCTGGGAACTCGTCTTCGCTCTGCATCTTGGTCATGTCGGTCTGCCAACCGGGCAACTCCACATAGACGGGTTCTACCCCTTCGGAAATATCGAACGGGAAGTAATCTATCTCCTCGCCGCCCATGCGGTAGGCCACGCAAGCCTTGATGGTCTCGAACCCGTCGAGCACATCGCTCTTCATCATGATGAGTTGCGTCACGCCGTCTATCATCACGGCATATCTCAAGGCCACGAGGTCAATCCAACCGCAACGGCGCTTGCGTCCGGTCACGGCACCATACTCATGCCCCAAGGCGCGAATCTTCTCGCCCGTCTCGTCGCACAACTCTGTAGGAAACGGGCCGGCCCCCACCCTCGTGCAGTAGGCTTTGAAGATGCCGTACACTTCACCTATCTTACCGGGAGCTACACCCAAGCCGGTGCATGCACCCGCACAAATGGTATTGGAAGAGGTGACAAAAGGATAAGATCCGAAATCGATGTCGAGCATGGTTCCTTGGGCGCCTTCGCAGAGGACGGATTTGCCAGCGGCCAACAGACCGTTGATTTCATGCTCGCTGTCCACCAAGCGGAACTGCTTCAAATAGTCGATGCCCTCCATCCACTGCTTCTCCGGTTCAGTCAAGTCGTATGCATACCCCAAACTTTGCAGGATGCGCTCGTGACGTGCCTTGGCAGCGGCATATTTCCGGTCGAAGTCGTGCAGAATATCACCCACGCGCAGGCCGCTGCGACTCACTTTATCAGTATAGGTAGGGCCTATGCCTTTGCCCGTGGTGCCCACTTTGGCATCCCCTTTGGCTGCCTCGTATGCCGCGTCAAGCAAGCGGTGCGTCGGCAAGATAAGATGTGCTTTCTTCGAGATAATCAAACGTTCTTTCAGACTGTGTCCGGATGCCTCCAACGCCTCGGCCTCAGCTTTGAAAAGCGCAGGATCGAGCACCACGCCATTGCCTATGATGTTCAACTTGTCTCCTTGGAAAATTCCCGAGGGGATGGAACGGAGCACATACTTTTGTCCCTCGAACTCCAACGTATGTCCGGCATTCGGGCCGCCTTGGAAACGGGCTACCACATCATACCGGGGCGTCAACACATCGACGACTTTGCCTTTGCCTTCGTCACCCCACTGCAATCCTAACAGAATGTCTACTTTCATTTCTCTTTTTTCTGGTTGGTACTCATTTTCTTTTTATTCGCACGCTCGCACTTGCTGCACAACCCGTACATATAGAGCGAATAGTGCGACAAGTTGAAACGGCTTAACTTTGTGTTTTCGATGGCCCGTTGCAACGCCTCGTTTTGGAATTCAATTATCTTGCCGCACTGCATGCAGATTTGATGGTGGTGCGTGTCACGGTTGTAGCATTTCTCGTATTGGGAGGAGTTGCCAAACTGGTGCTTGATAACCAACCGGGCGTTAATAAGCAAGATGATGGTGTTGTAGAGCGTCGCACGGCTCACCCGGAAATTTTCTTGGTCGGCCATCAACAGATAGAGCGTGTCGATGTCGAAATGTCCCTCTATGGAATAAATCGTATCGAGTATGGCATAGCGTTCGGGTGTCTTCCGATGCCCGTTGGCGTTCAAATATTCGGTAAATATCTGCCTTACCGTATTTTTTACCTGCTCATTGTCCATCTTAGATTGTCTATTCTTTACGCTTACGCAAATGACAAAGTTAATCCTTTTTTTGAAGAACAAGAAAGAAAGCGGGAAAAAATTAGCAAAGAATCTATCCTAAAGACACTTCTTCGCGCACCCAACCATAAAGCAAGCGTTCGGCTTCCACCCCGGATGCTTCCATACCGTCCACCCGACGGCACACCGCAAAGGCATGTTCTTCGCTTTGCTGCATGAAACAGCGCAAGGCGGTTGTCACCGCCCTTTGCAACAGATAGGGACCGGAGAGGAATGATGCCACTGCTTGATCAAGGAACTCGTTGGCCACACGCGGCGCCATATCTCCCCGCTTCCCCAACAGACGGGCAATGGTCAAGAAGCCGCAAATCTGCACGTAAAGCTGTTCACCCGCAATCCATTGGAGCGACTTGGCCGGGGCGTATGGCAAATGTTGGAACAAGTTCATGCAGGTCAGTTCGGCTATTTCAGGCGTATATATCTGTTCCACCCATATATCAGCTATCTCCGGCCAAAAACTCTCCACCGGTTGCAAGAGCCCCGCCAAGATCTTACATTCACGGATTTCCTCTTTCCACAACGCCTGGGCCAAATCGTGGTCTTTCTCATACGTGGCGGCAATCTCCTTAATGCGCGGTATTTCCACGCCGAAGTTTACTTTGTAAAGCAACCCTTTTTCACGCATGCTTTTGGAAACGGTTCCGTTCATGTAGAGACGCAACTGTCCTTTTATGTCGCGCAACCGTCCGGCTATTTCCTCTTTTTCCATATTATTTCTCCTATACTAATCGTTCTCCGCCGGCAAAGTGGCATAGTCGCGGCTATAACGCAACATCTGCTCTGTAAAAGACTCCTGATAGGAGACCTTCACATCCATGATGTTTCCTTGCGCATCTCTTACCGCCTCGTAAACAGGATTGACGAACCCTTTATAAGGCGCCAAGTTCAATTTCCGGTAACGTGCCAAGACTTCGGCATGCAACGATGCATCCACCTTCACGCCATAGTGCTCTACCAGCCCGCACGCCGCCGCATAATCGCCGGTGGACTTGATACGCTGTACTTCTGCCAGCAAGGTACCGAAGAGCGTGCGAAGCTTTTTGTAATTATTCACCTTGATATATGTCTTGCCTTCCCGCCGTACCAATTCCACCACACGCTCAGGCATACCTTTTTCATATACCCAACGGGCAATGAGCTGACGGTTGCGCATGTGGGCCTCCTCAACATGGTTGCCCGGCTCGATACGTACCAATTGTGTCAGCAGACCATTCATCAAATAGATGTAGTACTCCGCTTTATAGGCATCGGCATCGGGCAGCAAGCCCCATTCAACCAACTTGGCATCGCCTAAATAGTAAAGGCCGAAAAGGTCGGCCCGCGCTTCTTCAACGGTAGCTCCGTATGCCTTCAAAGAGTCAGTGTCTACACCCGGCAATAATTTTCCGGAACCATGTCCGACACACTCGTGCAGGTCGGTGTGTAAAATGCCCGTCAAGTCACCATACTTGGCCGCCAATGTCAATTCCTCTTGACCATACATAAACTCCTCATTGAAACCATTGCTACGGGCCGCGCGGTTATAAGCCTCGGTAATATTGCTTATCGTCACTGATTTAGAACCGTACTTTGTACGAATCCAGTCGGCGTTGGGCAAGTTGATGCCGATGGCCGTTGCAGGATAAAGGTCGCCCGCCAACATGGCGGCGGTAATCACCTTGGCCGATATGCCTTTTACCTTTTCTTTCTTAAACAAGGCATCTACCGGCGCGTTATCTTCAAACCATTGTGCGTGGCTGCTGATAATTTCCGTGCGGCGGGTGGCCTCTAAATCTTTGAAGTCCACGATTGATTCCCAACTGGCCTTCATGCCTAATGCGTCGCCGTATGTCTCGGTAAAGCCGTTCACAAAATCGACATGCGCGTCCAAGTCCTGCACCCAAAGGATGGTATATGCATCAAACGCGCGCAAGTCGCCCGTGCGGTAAAAGGCAATCAACCGTGCGATTACTTCTTGTTGCCCCGGTGTATCCGCCACCTGCATAGCCTGCTCCAACCAATAGACAATCTTTTCAATGGCCGCTCCATACAAGCCGCCCACTTTCCATATTTTTTCTTTAAGGATACCGTTTTCCTTTACCAAACGGCTGTTCAATCCGTAAGAAGGTGGCGTCGGGTCATCGGGCTCTTTCATTGCCCCGTAAAAGGCCTCCACCTCCTGTTGTGTCACACCTCGGTAATAGTTGGCGGCGGAAGTAAGGACCAAATCGGCACCTGCATCTTGGTTCACCCGCTTGGACATTACTTCGGGATTGAAAATAACGGGAAATATTTCATCACAAAGCGCTTCTATGCTTTTTCCCGGAGAAAGCGACAACAAGGACGCGTCAATCTCCTGTAAAGCCTTCTTGAAGAATGTCGGCGAGAAACCCGGCGAGAATTTTCCATAACCATAGTGATGGTGAATGCCGTTGGAGAACCACACCCGTTTCAAATAGAGCGTCATCGCTTGGAAGTCGGGCGTGCTTCTGTCGCCTTCGTAATACAGATAGACAGCCTCTAACATCCTGCGAATGAGCAGGTTATAGCGTCCATTCTGGTCGAAAAGAATGTCTCGTCCCTGCAAAGCCGCTTCGGACAAGTAATAAACCAGCTTCTTTTGCCGCAAGGACAAGGACTCGAAACCGGGCACATAATAACGCAGAATCTGTATATCTGCAAATTGTTCCAATGTATATTCCATAATATAAAGAAAAAGGGAATATGCCGGAATGACTCCCGCAATATTCCCCTCCATTCTAAACCGGGCGCCATTTGCTATTTGCCTTTCGCCGAAGCGGAATGCTTTTTACGGTAAGCATTGGGAGTCTCACCCATATTTTTATAAAAAGCGGCATAAAAAGACTGACGGTTGGCAAAACCTACCATCGCGCTGATTTCCTCTACATTCTTGTCGGCGTAGCGTCTGTCGGTCAAATAGTGAATGGCTTCTTTTACCCGATACTCATTCAACAAACAAGAATAGTTCTTCCCGAAACGGGCATTAATCACAGCTGAAAGATAACGTGTGTTCGTATCCAACTCATTGGCCAGTACTTTGGCGGAAAAATCAGGATCCCGATATTTCTTCCGAATCACCACAACATCTAAAATCTTTTCATACAATTCATCGGCCAGCTCCGGACGTATCAAAGAACGGTAAGCAGCCTTCTTTTCTTTCTTTTCCCGTAAGTTGTATGGAAGCCTCTTCGGAGCCTCCATCTCAATCTTTTTTTCTAAATCACTCATTAAAATAACAGGTTAAAGGTTAATTACTTAAATGGAAATTCCTATTATAGATTTCCATTCTACAATACAAATATCCGAAATATTTTCCGAATACACAATCTTTAGCCCCGATATTTTACATTTTGTTGAGAAAAAGCCGGGCAGACAAGCTACTCCAAGCAGTTCCAGCTTACTTACCGGCACATCCTCAACCAGCCCTGCAATTCTGCCGCCGGCACTCCCAGTGAGATGGCCTTTTCAAAGTCACGTTTGGCCAGTTCTTTCCTTTTTTGGGAGATATAAAGTTCTCCGCGAATCAAATAAGCCTCGGTAATGGAATCATCCAACCTGATAGCCTCGTCCAAGTCTATCATCGCCATTTCCACATGGCCCATATCCTTCTCCACATCGGCACGCGCCGTATAGAGCACCGCATAATGCGAGGGCGCCGCATCTTCCACCTTCTCGGCAATCATCCCGTTCAAGATGTTCAACGCCTGTTCATACCTGTGCTCTTTCTGTTCCAAGGTAGCCAACCCCAAGCGGCCGTCGTAACTCGTGGGATGCGTCTTCACCAACCGTTCGAAATCGGCACGGGCCAGTTTGTTGTCGCGTTGGCGAAAGTAAATATAAGCCCGCATGAGCAACGCCTCCTCATTGTCGGGCTCGAAGTCGAGTACAAGAGAGCAATCGGCCTGTGAAAGTTCATTCTTGCCCACCTCTAAATAGACAGCCGCACGGTTCAGCAAGATAGGCACGGCGCGGGGAGTCACATTCAAAGCGTATGTATAGGACTCTAACGCCTCCTGATACTTCCCTTGCCGGCGCTGTAGCGTGCCCAAATTGGAAAAGAGCAATGCGTTGTGCAGGTTGGCCGGTTCCAACTTCAACGCTTGCAATATGTAAGCCTCCGCTTGATCCAAGCTGTCGCGCTCGGTGCACTCCACCGACCGTTTACAAAGTTCCTCATAGCTTTGGGCGGCAACAGGCGATACGACCGCCACCGTCAACCCCAAAGCTATGAGAAAACTATTTTTCATCATCATCTTGTTATTTCTTACGACGGTTCTTCCACAAAGCCGTCATTTCTTCCAACGTCTTGCCCTTCGTCTCGGGAACCAACTTCCAAACGAAAATGGCGGCCACCACGCAGATGATGCCATAAAGGGCGTATGCAAACATGTGGCCGAACTTATCGCCCATCTCACCCAAGCGCATGTTGTACATGGGCACGAAAGTAGAGGAAACGATGAAGTTGAACACCCACTGGAACGCCACGGCGATAGCCACTGCCGCACCACGGATGGTGTTGGGGAAAATCTCGGCAATCAACACCCAGCAGATGGGTCCCCAACTGAACATGAACGAGGCGCTGTACACCATGATGCTCACCACCGACAACAACGGCGGCAATCCGGCTGCCAAGTTACACAAAGCCACGCCGAAAGCACCGATGGCCATACCTGCGGAACCGTAAATAAGCAACGGCTTCCGTCCCCACTTCTCCACCGTAAAGACAGCCAGTAACGTAAAAAGTATGTTGACGATACCCATCATCACCGTCTGCACCATCGGGTTCTCCATACCCATCGTGCCGAAGATACGCGGCGCATAGTAAAGCACGGCGTTGATGCCCACCGCTTGTTGGAACACGCTCAACATGATACCCACGAATATCACTAACCCACCGTAGGTAAAGAGACGCTCGGTCTTCTCGCGTGCAGTGGCCTTGATATCAGCCAAGATTGACTTGGCCTCTTGGGAGCCGTTGATGCGTGAGAGAATGGCCAAAGCCTTCTCGTCCTTGCCGCAAAGTGCCAAGTAACGCGGTGTCTCAGGCACCAAGAGTACCAAAAGCGCGAACAAGCCGGCGGGGAAAGCTTCGCTGACAAACATCAACCGCCAACCCGTAGCGATGGTCCAGCGGGCCGCCTCGGGGTTCAATATCTGATTGACGCCGTTCACCAAGTCTATCACCGGATTGACATGACTGCCCAAAATCATGAAGTTCACGAAGTAGACCACCAACTGACCGAAGATAATGGCGAACTGGTTCCAAGATACCAACGTACCACGGATGCGGCTCGGCGCCACCTCGGCAATGTACATGGGGCAGATGGCCGACGCAAGCCCCACACCGATACCGCCCAAGACACGATACAAGTTGAACGCTACAAGCAAGTTGAACGTGGGCACCCCTTTCTCGAAGAAGAGAAACTCCGGATCGTATGAACCAAGGGCCGACAAGAAGAAGAGAATACCCGCCACGAAAAGCGCCCGTTTACGTCCCAAGTTGGAGGCGAGGAAACCCGACAGCGCGCTGCCTATGATGCAACCTATCAGCGCACTGCTGCACGTAATTCCGTGCAAGGTATCGGTGTAAGCGAAATCGGCACCCATGAAGAAAGCCTGAAGTCCCTTCTCCGCACCGGAGATGACCGCCGTGTCGTACCCGAAAAGCAGGCCTCCAATGACGGCCACCATCACGATGGAGAAGAGATAGGCTTTACTGCCTTTATCAGTATAAACCATATTGACGTTTAAACTAACCGCTTAAAAACCTTCTGCAAGTAGAGACGCGTCAGCAATACATGTTCACGATGGTCTCGTACAATTCCTGCTTGCCGCTGATCTGCTTGGGTTCGCCGTGTTGCTTGGCGTATGCGACAGCCTCTTCCAAGGTCATCTTGCCCTCTTCATACTCCTTGCCTTTGCCGGCGTCGAAAGAAGCGTAGCGGGCAGCCAGCATCTGCTTGTAAGGAGACTCTTCGAGCAACTTGGCAGCGCTCTCCAAAGCATGTGCCATAGCATCCATACCAGAGATGTGGGCAATGAAAATATCCTCCAAATCGGTGGAGTTGCGGCGCGTCTTGGCATCAAAGTTGGTACCGCCGTTACCCAGTCCGCCGTTGCGGATAATCTGCATCATGGCCTGCGTCAATTCAAAGTTGTCAACGGGGAACTGGTCGGTATCCCAACCGTTCTGGTAGTCGCCGCGGTTAGCGTCGATGGAACCCAACATGCCGTTGTCCACGGCTACGGCCAGCTCGTGTTCGAACGTGTGCCCGGCCAACGTAGCGTGGTTCACCTCGATGTTCACCTTGAAATCCTTGTCAAGGTTGTGTGCCTTCAAGAAGCCGATGACCGTTTCCGTATCCACGTCATACTGGTGCTTGGTGGGTTCCATGGGTTTGGGCTCAACCAAGAAAGTGCCTTTGAAACCGTGCGCGCGTGCATAGTCACGGGCCATGGCGAGCATCCGGGCCAAGTGCTCCTTCTCGCGCTTCTGGTCGGTATTCAGTAAGGTCGTGTACCCTTCACGGCCACCCCAGAACACATAGTTGGTTCCGCCAAGGGCAATGGTGGCGTCCATGGCGTTCTTAATCTGCACGGCGGCACGGGCCACCACGTCGAAGTCTGGATTGGTGGCGGCTCCGTTCATGTAGCGCTTGTGGCCGAATACATTGGCCGTGCCCCACAGCAGCTTGATGCCCGTCTCTTCCTGTTTCTGTTTCAAGTAAGCCACAATCTCCTTTAAGTTGGCCTCATACTCCTCGATGGTGTCGGCTTCGGTGCAAAGATCCACATCGTGGAAGCAGTAATACTCGATGCCCATTTTCTGCATGAACTCGAAGCCGGCGTCGGCCTTGTTCTTGGCAGCCTGTACCTTGTCGGGGGCACCGTTCCAAGGGAAGGTCTTGGTACCGACACCGAACTGGTCACTGCCCTCGGCACAGAGGGTGTGCCACCAAGCCATGGCGAACTTCAACCACTCGCTCATCTTCTTGCCCATGATTACTTTATTGGCATCGTAGTAACGGAATGCCAACGGATTCTTGCTCTCTTTACCTTCGAATTTGATTTTTCCTATTCCGGGAAAATACTCTTTTGTTGCCATAATGATTTGAATTTAATATGAATATTTTAATAGGTTTTTCTTCTACTGTTATGCCACGGGCCTCATTGCGCCATCGACTTCTCCAAGCGGCGTTTCCAGCGGGCATACGCCTCAAGGTACTCCTGCCGTGTGGCATGGTTTGGCTCTATGACGTCCATTTTCTCCACCGTGGCGACGGCCTCGTCGTGGTTA
>JAJPYW010000287.1 GCA_021204715.1 Prevotellaceae bacterium | reverse complement strand
GATCCTTTCAGGCGGTCGGTCTCATCCAACAACCGTTCGATGCTGCCGAACCGGGCGATGAGCTTCTGTGCCGTCTTCTCGCCCACACCCGGGCAGCCGGGTATGTTGTCGGCGGTGTCGCCCATCAATCCCAAGAGGTCTATGACTTGCGCGGTGCTTTCGATGCCGTACTTGGTTTTGACTTCTTCCGGCCCCATTACTTCAAAGCCGCCGCTGTGCTTGGGGCGGTACATGAAGACGCGGTCGGTGACCAACTGGCCGTAGTCTTTGTCGGGTGTCATCATGTAGGTGGCAAGGCCGGCTTGCCCGGCTTGCACGGAGAGGGTGCCTATCACGTCGTCGGCTTCGTAGCCTGGTGTCTCCAAGACGGGGATGTGGTAGGCTTCAAGTATCTCCTTGATAATGGGCACGGACTGGCGGATACATTCGGGTGTCTCTTCGCGCTGGGCTTTGTACTGCGGGTAGGCCTCGTGGCGGAAGGTGGGGCCGTGCGGGTCGAAGGCCACGCCGATGTAGGCGGGGCGCTCTTTCTTCAGCACTTCTTCCAAGGTGTTGACGAAGCCCAATATGGCCGATGTGTTCAGTCCTTTGGAGTTGATGCGGGGGCTTTTGATGAAGGCGTAGTAGGCTCTGTATATCAATGCGTAGGCATCGAGTAGGAATAGTTTGTCGCTGCTTTCCATCCGTTATTCGCTCTTTTTTTAGTGGTAAAGGTACAAAAAAATGGGCTATTCAACGTTTTATTCGTATTTTTGTGCGAAAATTGGTTTATGGACAGCTTATCTCTCATCAAATCGCCCATTATCGAGGATTTGGAAACATTCAAGTCGCTCTTCGATGCCTCGCTTTCCCATTCCAACGCTTTGTTGAATGATGTGCTTGCGCATATCAGGTCGCGCAAGGGGAAGATGATGCGTCCCATGTTGGTATTCCTTTCCGCCAAGCTGTTCGGCCGGGCCGCCCCGGCTACTTACCATGCGGCGGCGGCGTTGGAGTTGTTGCATACGGCCAGCTTGGTGCACGACGATGTGGTGGACGAGAGCGGCGAGCGCCGCGGACAGCCTTCGGTGAATGCTGCCTTTAATAATAAGGTGGCGGTGTTGGTGGGCGACTTCTTACTGGCTACTTCGTTGCAGCAGGTTAACCTTACACACAACCACGATATTGTGGGCATTGTGTCGGCTTTGGGGCAGGAATTGGCCGACGGGGAGTTGTTGCAGCTCTCCGGCATGAGCGACGATGCCCTTTCTGAACAGGCTTACTTCGATATTATACGCAAAAAGACGGCCGTGCTTTTCGCCGCTTGTATGCAGGCGGGCGCGCTTTCAGTAGGAGCTTCCCCGCAGCTGGCCGAGTTTGCGCGGCTCTTCGGGGAATATGTGGGCATCTGCTTCCAAATAAAGGATGATATATTCGATTATTACGATGACAACCGCGCTATCGGCAAGCCTACGGGCAACGACATGTTGGAGGGTAAACTGACGTTGCCCGCGCTCTATGTGCTCAACGCAAAGAGCGATGAAAAGGTGCTGGATATTGCCTTCAAGGTGAAACGCCGTTTGGCTTCGCTGCATGAGATCGCTTTCTTGATAGACTTCTCCAAGCGGCAAGGTGGCATTGATTATGCCTTGCAGACTATCGGCCTTTATAAGCGGAAGGCACTCGACTTGTTGGAGCGGGTGCCTGAATCGCCGGTTAAATCGGCGCTTTCCGCTTATTTGGATTACGTGGTGGAGCGGCAGATTTAGAAGAGTTTTGTCTCTTTTCCCTCAATGTCACTGAGTAACAGGTTGGCCAACCGGCTGGTGCCTATGCGCAGGTGGTCGTTGTCCAACCATGCTTCGCCCAACACTTCTTTCACGATGGTGTAATAATTGACGGCTTCGGCAACGGTGTTTATGCCGCCCGCGGCTTTGAAACCTGTTTTGCGCCCGCTGCGCGCGTGGTAAGCTTTGATGGCTTGGCACATCACGTAGGCCGCCTCGGGAGTGGCTCCGGGTAGTTGCTTACCCGTTGAGGTCTTGATGAAATCGGCGCCCGACTGCATGGCCAAGAGTGCCGCTTTCATGATGTTGGCGGCGCTTCCTAATGCGCCCGTCTCAAGGATGACTTTGAGCTTGTGGTCCCGGCATGTGGCTTTGATCTCTTCGATTTCATCGCACACTCCTTCGTAATCGCCGGCCAATAATTTGCCTACGGGGAGTACCATGTCTATCTCGTCGGCGCCGCTCTGCAGGGCCAAGGCTGTCTCGGCTATCTTTACTTCCATGTAGGTTTGCGATGAGGGGAAACCGCCACTGACGCAGGCTATCCGTACTTCTTCTACTTCCAATGTATCTTTCACCACTTCGGCGAAGTTGGGGTAGACGCAGATGGCGGCCACATTCTTCAAGTCGGGGTATTGTTCTTCTATCTTGTTTACCTTCGAGGTGAATTTCAGAACGCTTTCATCGCTGTCTTCGCTCTTGAGCGTGGTGAGGTCCAAGCAGTTGAAAAGGAGCTTTTTCACATCGGCGGTGTTGTTGGCTTCCGCTTTGAGGGCGAGCAGTTCGGCTACTTTTGCCTTTACTTCTTCATCGCTTATACGGGTGTTGTAGCCGGCCAATGCCGCTTCATACCGGTTCATGGGGTTGGTTCTTTCCATCGTCTGTCAATTTGGGGTTGTTGATGTGTCGGTTTTTGTCTCTTTGTGTCTTTTTATCGAGGCTTTGCTTGAAAGCCGTGGTGAGGTCGGTGCCTGTCTGGTTGGCAATGCAGATGAGCACCCAAAGGATGTCGGCCAACTCTTCGTCGATGTTCTCACGCTCTCCTTCCTTGAAGGATTGGTCGCCGTATTTGCGGGCCATCACCCGCGCCAATTCGCCTACTTCTTCGGTGAGTACGGCCATGTTGGTGAGCTCGCTGAAATAGCGCACGCCGTAGGTCTTGATCCACCGGTCTACTTGTTGTTGTGCTTCTTCGAGTGTCATGTATGGATGTTTTTCAGGTCTTTCTTTCTTGCCTTGCTATTCTTTGTTCTTGGTGTCTATGCAGATGGTCACCGGTCCGTCGTTCAACAGTTCTACTTTCATGTCGGCTCCGAAACGGCCTGTTTTCACTTCTTTTCCCAATGCGGCGCTTAGTTCCCGACAGAATTCTTCATAGAGCGGAATGGCTGTCTCATGTCCCGCGGCGCGGATGTAGGAGGGACGGTTCCCTTTCTTGGTGGAGGCGTGCAGTGTGAATTGGCTGATGACCAATATATCACCTTCTATGTCGCGCACGGAACGGTTCATCACCCCGTTTTCATCGTTGAATATGCGCAGGTTCACTATCTTTTGGCTTAACCACTCGATATCGGCCTTTTCATCGC
>JAJPYW010000014.1 GCA_021204715.1 Prevotellaceae bacterium | reverse complement strand
GCCTACACGGTGGCCGAAGACTTGCAACGCGCCGCCTACTTGCTGCCCACCGACTGGGACGAGACCACCGTGGGCAAGGCCACGCTTGGCAAGAACAACCAGCGTGCCAACAAAATCATGGCGCTGGCTTTCCTTGGCAAGAACTATCTTTATGCGGGCAGCCCGCTCATGAACCAGTCGTCGGGCGGAAGCGCCACCTACAACACCGACTACTGCAAGAAGGCGGCCGAAGCCTTTGGGCAGGTGCTTTCCCTGTGCGCCTCCACGGGGCTGTACAAACTATGCTCGTGGGACGACTACGACGAGCTGCTCTATACCTATAATAAAAACGGCAAGCTGCCCGGCTCCGGCGAGACGATTCTGTATGAATACTTGGGAAGCAGCACCACACGTTACCGTTGGAACCAAGTGAACGACTACCGTCCGGGCATCATCAAGAGTACGGGCATAAAAAACTATCCGCCGGCCAACTATGCCGACCTCTTCGGCATGGATACGGGACTTCCCATCCCCGACATCACCAAGAAGGACGACGAGTCGGGCTACGACCCTGAATATCCTTTCCGCAACCGCGACCCGCGCTTCTACAAGAGTTTCGTGTTCGACGGCATGAAGTGCGTGCTCGACGGCACGAAAGTGGGCAACGACCCCGACTACCAGTATGCCAGCCTCTATGAGGGCGGCGCTTACCGCACCGCCAACGGTACGGCTTCCTGCCGCACGGGGTACATGAACTTAAGGCTCGTGTCGCAATACAACAACGACTGGGACGGCTACATTGACAACAATACTTTTATATTGAGCCTGATGCGCATGACGGACGTCTACCTGATGTACGCCGAGTCGGTGGCCGAAGGCTACGGTTCGCCGCAAAGCAGCTCCTCGGCCTACAACCTTACGGCACTTGACGCCGTGAACACCATACGCGAACGTGCCGGCGTGCCCGACGTGAACAGCAAATACACCGGCTCCACGGACGCTTTCATGAGCGAACTGCAACGGGAACGCGCCATCGAGCTGGCTTTCGAAGGACACCGCTTCAACGACCTGCGCCGCTGGTTGCTGCTCGACAAGCAGCCTTACAACCAGAAGACAGCGGTGTACTTCGACCGCGACCCGTCC
Source organism: Prevotellaceae bacterium (assembly GCA_021204715.1). GTDB lineage: Bacteria > Bacteroidota > Bacteroidia > Bacteroidales > Bacteroidaceae > Bacteroides. The sequence goes on along the minus strand of JAJPYW010000014.1, from coordinate 15,342 downwards.
ATCGACGACGACACCCGCTTTGCCGACCCTGCCAACGCCCGCGTGCTCAACCTGCGGGAAGAGGTATTGGTTCAACGCAACTACACCGAGAAACACTACTGGTTCCCGTTCCTGCGCGACGATGTGGACATGTATGAAGCATTTACCCAGAATCCGGGCTGGTAAACAAGGGAGGATATTACTAATCATAAAACAAAGGACACTATGAAATTATATAATGCATTGATCACTATCCCGATGGTTGCCGCAATTCACCTTACGGGCGTGGAAGCATGGGCGCAAGTGCCCTCCGACACCACCAAGGTGCACGTGGCCTTCACAGATGTGGAGAAACAAGACCTGCTTGGCGGCGTGACGGCCATCGACGTGGAGGATCTCATGAAGAAGGAGTATTATACGGGCAGTACGGACGGCTTGCAAAGCTTCGTAGGCGGTTATGACGGCAACACGTGGGGACAGTCGCCGCTCGTATTGGTGGACGGCGTGCCCCGCGACGCCTCCACGGTGCTGCCCTCGCAGATAGAGAGCATCACGGTGATGAAGGCGGCCAGCGCGTTGGTGCTCTACGGCAGCCGCGCCGCCAAGGGAGCCGTGCTGATTACAACCAAAAAGGGAAAGGAGCAGCCGCTGTCCATCGACATGAGGGCGAACACCGGCTTGTATGTGCCCAAGTCTTATCCGAACTATTTGGACGCGGCCTCTTACATGACGCTCTACAACGAGGCGCGTGCCAACGACGGTCTGTCGGCGCTGTACAGCGACGCCGACATTTACAACACGGCCATGGGAACGAATCCTTACCGCTATCCCGACACCAAGTACTTCACCCATGACAACTTGCGCCGGGTGTACAACAAGACCGACGTGACCGGCGAGGTGACCGGCGGTAACGACAACGCCAAGTATTACGCCAACATGTCGTTGACCTACAACAACACCTTGTTGAAATACGGCCAGGCAAGCGGCGACAACTACGTGAAGTTCAACCTGCTCTCGAACGTGGAGTTGAAAGTGACCGACTGGATGAAGGCTTTCGCCAGCGCCGGGGTAATCATCGAGAACACCCACAGCACGAAGAGTTCGGTCTACGGTTTCTGGAACCAGTCGGCCAACCTGCGCCCCAACTGGTTCGCACCGTTGCTACCCATTGACCAAATGGACATGGACAACAGCGACATCGCCGCCATCGTGGCCGGCAGCGGGAACGTGATTGACGGCAAGTACTTGATTGGCGGCCGTTCCACCGACACCACCAACGCCTTCGCCGACTTGTCGGTAGCTGGCTACGAGGCCGTGAAGCAGCGCAACTTCTCGTTCCAAGTGGGCTTGGACGCCAAGCTCGACATGTTGCTCAAAGGGCTTTCCTTCAAGACCTTGTTCAACATAGACTACATGGACTACTATACCGAGGATTACAACAACACCTACGCCGTGTACGAGCCCACGTGGAGTAACGTGAACGGCAAGGATGTGATTGTGGACTTGACACAATACAACTTGGACAAGCAGTCCACTTCGGAAACGGTGGACAACTCGAGCATGTCGCAGGTAATCACCTTCAGCGCGCAGTTCGACTACAACCGTCAGTTCAACCGGCTGCACAACGTGTCGGCCACATTGGTGGGCTGGGGTTTCCAAGAGCAAGACGGCAAGGACGAGAACAACGACGGCAGTACCTACCACCGCACCAGCAACGTGAACTTGGGGCTCAGCGCCCGGTATAACTACGACCGCCGTTACTATGCCGATTTCGGGCTGGCCGTGGTACACTCGGCCAAGTTGCCCGAGAACCACCGCAACGCCCTCTCTCCATCCATCACGTTGGGCTGGAGATTGGACAAAGAGAACTTCATGCAGAACGTCACTTGGGTGGACAATTTGAAACTGACCGCCGCCTACTCGCTGCTGCACCAAGACATCGACATCAGCGACTACTATCTCTATAAAAGTACGTTCAATACCCAGAGCAACTGGTTCCAGTGGAAGGACGCCTCTCAAGGCGGCTGGTTCTACGGCTACGTAAGGGGCGACAACGACCAGCTGCGCATGCTCACCCGCGAGGAGTACCGCGTGGGGTTGGAAGGTTCGTTGCTGAAAGGACTCGTGAAGTTCGACTTCAACCTCTTCACGCAGGACACCGACGGCGGGCTCATCAGCGATGCCACTACCTTCCCCTCATATTACGCAACGGCAGGACTTACACCTTACATCAACTACAACAACGACCGCCGGCAAGGTTTCGACTTCTCGATTTACTTGAACAAACGCGTTGGCAAAGTAGACGCCACGTTGGGATTCATGGGCATGCTCTACCGCAGCAAGGCTTTGAGACGCGACGAGGCGGTGGAATATGACTACTTGCGCACGCAAGGCCGGTCACTCAACGCCTCATGGGGGTATGTGTGCGAGGGCTTCCTCACGCAGGACGACATTGATGGCGGCTATACCTCGACTCTGGGCAGCGTGCAAGCCGGCGACTTGAAATACCAAGATGTGAACGGCGACGGCCAGATCGACACCAACGACCGGGTGGTATTGGGCAACAGCGGCAACCCCTTCACTTTCGGCGTGAACTTGACTTTGAAATGGAAGGACTTCACGCTTTTCGCCTTGGGTTCGGGGCAGGCAGGCGGCATAGGCTACAAGAACAACACCTACTGGTGGGTGTACGGCGACCGCAAGTACTCTGAAGTGGTGTGGGGACGCTGGACGCCCGAGACGGCCGACACGGCCACCTATCCGCGCCTTACCACGCAGAGCAACACCAACAACTTCCAAAGCTCCACCTTCTGGCGGTACAACACGAGGTGCTTCAAGCTGAACCGCGTGCAGCTCACCTACAACATGCCCGAAGAGTGGTTCATGAAGAACAAGGTGTTGAAAGGCATGAGCGTCTACGTGAGCGGCGAGAGTCTGCTCACCATCTCCAAAGAACACAAGTATATGGAGATGAACATCGGCACCACGCCGCAATGCCGTTTCTACAATCTCGGTGTGACCGCTAAATTCTAACGCTAACCCATTAAAACTATATACAATATGAAAAGAGTGATTATATTGGCGTTGTTGACCGGTTCTTTCCTGATGACGGGCTGTTCGGACCTGTTCGAGCCGGCCAACGAGAACTTCAAAGACTTGAGCCAGATGACCACCGAGCCCAATTTCGGCCAAAGTTTCCTCACAAGGGGGTACAGCGCGATACCCAGCTATATACAGGATTGGGACTACGCCACCGACGACGCTGTAACCAACGACTATACCAGCAGTTACCTGAAGATGGCCACCGGTACATGGACCTCGAGCAACGACCCGCTTTCCCGCTGGGACGCTTCTTACGCTGCCATCCTGTACCTGAACCAGTACATAGAGAACGGCGTGGACATTGACTACGTGAACGACCTCTCGGTAAGGGAACTCATCAACATGCGCACCCGGGGCGAGGCCTTCGGCTTGAGGGCGCTGCACATGTACCTGCTGCTACGCTCGCACGCCGGCTATACTGACGACGGACGGCTGATGGGCGTGCCTATTATCAACGAGTTCTTGGAATCAGACGCCGACTTCAACATTCCCCGATCCACTTTCATGGAGTGCGTGCAGCAGGCGCTCGACGACCTTGCCACCGCCGAAGAGTTGTTGCCCGATGACTACAACGACTTGGCCGATGGAGCGGAAGTGCCTGAGAAATACCAAAGCATCACCACCTCTTGGGAACTTTACAACAACGCCATGGGCAACGACGCCCGGCAGCTGTTGAACGGCATGATTGCCAAAGCCATCCGCTCGCGCCTGCTCTTGATGGCCGCCAGCCCGCAATTCCAAGACGCCAGCAACACAGTGACGTGGGAGGATGCCGCCGATGCCGCCGCCGAGGTCATTGATTTGAAAGGCGGCATAAGCGGCTTGGCCGCCAACGGGGTAACGTGGTACACCAACACGGACGAGATAAGCAACTTGGCCGAAGGCGCCAATCCCGACGAGATGATATGGCGCGAGAACGTGCAGACCAACAACACGGACTTGGAAGACAAGCACTATCCGCCCACGCTCTTCGGCAACGGCAGGATGAACCCCACACAGAACTTGGTGGACGCCTTCCCCATGGCCAACGGCTATCCCATAGACAACGCGGCCAGCGGGTATGACAGCAGCAACCCCTACAGCAACCGCGACCCGCGCCTGTACGACTACATCATCTACAACGGCGCCACCGAGGGTCCGTCGAGTTCTACCATCTATACGGGCAGCCAGTCGGGTACGGAGGACGGGCTCAACGTCATCTCCACCAGCACGCGCACGGGCTACTACATGAAGAAGTTCTTAATTATGTCGGTGAACTGCAACCCGGTATCCACCAGCGGACAGACGCACTACCGGCCGCGCATCCGCGCCACGGAAATCTTCTTGAACTATGCCGAGGCCGCCAACGAAGCATGGGGACCTACGGGAACGGGCACGCACGGCTATTCGGCTTACGATGTAATCAAGGCCATCCGCCAACGCGCCGGTGTGGGCGGAACCAGCGACCGCTACTTGGAGACGTGTGCCGCCGACCAAGACTTGATGCGCGAGCTCATCCACAACGAGCGCCGCTTGGAGCTTTGCTTCGAGGGGTTCCGTATATGGGACTTGCGCCGTTGGAAAGCCGACATGAACGAGACGGCCCGCGGCGTGGATGTAAACGGTTCGACTTACACGTATATGGACGTGGAGGAACGCGCCTACAAGGACTACATGTATTACGGGCCTATTCCCTATACGGAAACCTTGAAGTTTAACAATTTGGAACAAAACAAAGGATGGTAACTATGCATTACAACAGAACGATTATGGAAAAGAGGATTTACAATTGGATACTGATGGGCGCACTGATGGCCTTAGGCGCTTCTTGCGAGAGCGGCGACCCGGTGTACAGCGATTTCGATTACCAGACAGCCTATTTTGCAGCCCAGACGCCGATACGTACCGTCGAGTTGGGCAACGACCCCGAATGGGACTTGAGCGACGACAACAACCACTGTATATGGATAAAGGCTACCATGGGCGGTTCCTACGGGAACAAAAAAGACATCGTGTTGAATTATACGGTAGACGAGTCCCTCTGCGACAACCTTTGGTTTGCCGAAGAAGATGTAGCCGTGAAAAAGGTCACACCCATGCCTACCAACTATTATACGTTGGACGACGACAAGCTGCGCATCAACAAAGGCGAGATATTGGGCGGCGTGAAAGTGGAATTGGCCGACGCCTTCTTCAACGACCCACTGTCGATTGAAACCACCTACGTCATTCCGCTGCGCATCACGGGCATTGTGCAGGGCGTGGACTCCATCCTCGAAGACAAGGATTACGTGCTCTACGCCTTGAAGTACATCAATCCTTGGGAAGCCCATTACCTGCGTCACGGCACGGATATAGTTACTTCAAACGGCGTGGTCAACGGAGTGGCCCGGCACTATGAGTATGTGGAGAACGACGAGCAGGTGCAGACCTACACTACCGGCTACTTGGAGAACAGCCTGCCCATTACCTACAAGGACAACGCGGGCGTGAACTATGTGGTAGACCTGAAACTCTCGTTCCAAGAGGACGGCACCTGCACGGTGGGCAGCAACACGGAGAACGTGACCGCCACCGGCACCGGCAAGTATGTGGCCCAAGGGGAGAAGGAGAGCTTCGGCGGCAAAGACCGCGACGCGCTCTATTTGGACTACACGGTGGACATCCCCGACCTGAACGCCGTTTACCAGACGGTGGACACATTGGTAATGCAGTACAGGGGCGTCACACAGGAGTATTTCTCCACGGTTGAGCAATGATTTATCAATTTCTAAAGACCAACGATATGAAATATATAAATAAATTAGCTGTATGCGCGTTCTCGTTAGCATGCGTGGCATGTATCGATGAGTATGATGTGACCATCGACACGCCCGAAAAGCCCACGGACGTAGCCACGCAAGAATACCTCAATTACTTCGACGTGTTGAAGTCGTATATCGTGCGCGAAGCGGGATCGCCTTTCATTCTTGCCACCACCATGGCGCCGGGCGATTTTGAAGCCAAGAAACTGGCTTACTCCACAATGATAAACAACTTCGAGGGCATCGACGTCAACGGGGCCTACACACCTGCCGACATGATCGACTCGGGTGGAGATTATGACTTCAGCGATGTCAAGACCTTGGGGCAAGCGGCCGCCGACGATGGCGTGACCGTCTATGGCGGAGCGCTCTGCTCCAACCAAGGACAGCCGGCCACCTACTTGAACGGGTTGATAGCCGACGAGGTGATTCCATTCGTTTCAGAAACCGGCCAGACAATCTTGATTGACTTTGAAGACGATGAAATAGGCAAGTACTACGCCTCCGTCCAGTACCTCGACCAACCGGATCTATTGGGTGACAAGGTAGAGTACGACCCCACCGAGTCGGGCAGCAGGGGAAAGGTGCTCCACATTTCCGAAGCCGAAGGTTATACGGCTGAATACCACTTGCCCGTGTTCGACGTCAAGTTGCCCGACGGCAAGACATTGGGCGACATGAAAGACTTCATCTTCGACTCCTACTACATATCCGACGGTTGGAACGCCGCCTTCCGCCTTTACATCCTCCCGGAAGGATGGACCGACCGTAACCAGTACAGGTCGGAATTCAGTGATGGCTTGAGCAGCATGGAGTCTTCAGAAAGGTGGACACAAATATCCTATTCCATCGAGAACGAGAGCTGGCATACCGCCTTGAAAGACCTCACCGAGTTCCAGATAGCCATCGGCGTGTGCCAAGGCTCCAATATAGATTTCTATATCGACAACATCGGCTTCACTTGGCAAACAGTGGCCGACGGCGCCACGACCATTGACTTCGAGGACGACGCCATAGGTACCGAGTACCCCATGACCAACGGTTCACAAGCCGTGGTGGTGGCCGACCCGGCCGGCAAGAGCGGCAACGTGCTGCAGATAGGTACGGCCAACGACATGGCCGTCTATTCCTATCCTGAATTCCACGTAACGTTGGACGACGGCATGACGTTGGGTGATTATAGTTCCATCTCCGTGGATATGTATTTCATTGACGGCAACGGAATATACGGTGTAGGCGTGACTTTGAGCATCAACGGAACCTCGTTTACCGGCAGCCAGCCCGCCACCTACGGTTGCTCAAGCAACGCATGGGGACGCGGGGTTGTCAACATACCGCTTTTAAGCGACGGCTCTACCGCCGACGGCAGCTTCTCGTTGAGCTCCGACTTGGCGGCGCTCAACGAATTTGACTTCACCATCGGGTCAGGATCGGGTGCATGGTATGGATACATCGACAACATCAGCTTCAACTGGGAAAGGAAAGGCGATACCGTCATCGAAAAGACCGACGAAGAGAAGGAAGAGATCCTGACCGAACAGTTAGACAAGTGGATAACCGGCATGGTAGAGGCCGGCGGCGAAAACATCACGATGTGGGATGTAGTCAGCGAGCCGTTGGACAACACCGTCGACGCCAACACCTTCAACTGGGGCGAGTACTTGGGCGAGAAAGCGTATGCGCGCAAGGCCGTGAGCATGGCGCGCGCGGCTTCGGAACAACCGTTGACGCTCTTCGTGGGCAACACGTTCTACCAAGGCATCAACGTGAGCGGCAACGCCGACAACCTCATCAACTTGGTGAAGGAATGGGAAGACAAGACGGAAGATCCCGACAACGAAACCGTGATAGACGGGTACAACATACGCCTGAACGCATGGTATTCCGAGAAAGAATCCACCCAAGCGGGCTATGAGCAAGAAATAACCGAGCTGTTCACCAAGCTCGCCGCCACGGGCAGACCCGTGCGCGTGTCCGAGCTCAGTGTCATGGTAGCAGACGAGACGGGCAACTTCGTCTCGGCCGACGACGCCCTGACCGCACAACGCGAGCGGGCGGCCTCCTACGTAACGTTCATCATGCAAGAATACCGGCGGTTGATTTCCCCGGAGAACCAATACGGCATATCCATCTCGAGCATGACGCAAGTGGAAGGCGGCAGCGTGCTGTGTCCTTGGACATCGGGCTACGGACGTACCGAAATCTATGAAGGCATCGTGAACGGATTGAGTGACGAGAGTGAATGACAAAACACCATAAAAACATGACACACATGAAATATCTATTTGATAAAATCGGTATAACAAGCATCCTCTTGGCCATTTTCGCAGTGGTGTTGTACGGATGCACAGACGATGACTTGGATGTAGGTATCGATACGGGCGCGACAGTGAACAAGACTGTAGAGCAGATGAACGCCAACATCAGGGCTTTCCAAAAGCTGTTGGCCGCGCAAGCGGAGGAACTGACTGTGAAATCTTGTGTGCAGCTCACCACTTCCACCTATCAAGTGGAATTGTCCGACGGCAACAGTTTCACCGTGTTGACCTCCATCACCACGTTAGGCGACACCGAAGGACCCACCACCTACTATCCCGTCATCAGCGCGATGAAGAGTAACGGTACCTATTACTGGACGTTGGACGGCGAGTACCTCACCCTTGCGGGAGAGAAAGTGGAAGTCATCGACGGCGAGACGCCGGTCGTCGACATTGACGCCGCCGGATACTGGACCGTGACATACGGTGGCATCACGCAACAGTTGGAGACAGCCGGTGAAGGAACCGTCAAAAGCCTCTTCGCTGAAATCATCACGGCCGACGCTTCCCAAGTGAAGTTCTCCTTGCGGGGCGACGTGCACACCATCACCCTGCTGCGGAGTTCAAGCAGCGGAAGCACCACCATCGAGCCCACCGGCACGCTGCGGCGTCCCATCACGCCCGATTATCCGGCATGGTTCATCCACATAGACTGTTGGAACACGGCTGACCCGCAAGCTATCATCGATCTGATTCCCGACGACATCCGTCCGTATGTCATCTTCAACATCGCGCTCTCCTCTTCGCAGGACGACGACGGCAACTTCGCCAAGGTAGCCTACGGTTACGAGACAGCCAAGTCGTGGTTGCGCACGTGTGCCGAGAACAACGTGTGGGCCACCGTGCAAGGTTCGAGCGGCGGCGGTTGCCTGTGGCCCGACTACTCGAGCTATTCCCAATTCAAAGGCAGCTTGTTCGAGGAATTCTTCCAAGACTATCCCAACTTCTTGGGATTCGTCTACGCCGAACAAGGCTGGGGCTTCGACGGCTACAACTCCTCAAGCGACGAGCGTCTGCAACATTTCGCGGGCCTCATGCAGTTGAGCCACGAGTATGGCGGTTATTTGGTTGTAAGCTATTTCTTGCCCGAATGGGCCTCCAACATGAGCGGTGTGGGCATGATAAAGCGCAACGCAAACTTGGCCGACGCCTGCCGCAACTATCCCGAGAACTACATTCCTTGCGAGAAGTTCACGCAGACCACCGGCTTCCTTGATATGGAGAGCACCTCACTCGGCGTGTTCGTGTCGGGATTCTCACAGAACTACGGCATACGCTACGACCAGTGCGGCTGGTACCAAGACGACGGCGGTTGGAACGGCGATTATGATTACCCCATGGCTGCCGGCGCGCTGCCCATCATCGAGCACATCACCTTCACCGGGCAGACGGTATTCGATGGGCCTGAACTGATATGGCAGCAATGCTTCAAGGAGGGCAGCACCTCGAGTGCCGGCGACGGCTACACCAAGCGCAATTGGGAAACCTACAGCCAGTTCGACAACATCTACCAAGACATTTACCGGAAGATACTCGACGGTACCATCCGCATCTTGAGCCGCCAAGAAGTGATTGAACGCACCAAGGTGGTGGTGGTGAACGACATCAGTCCCACAGGTGCTTCCAAGTGGGATCCGGGCTATTCCGCACCCGCCAACCTGTTTGAAGGACTCTACAAGATGGACGAAGACGGCACGCAGTCCGACAGCCACCTCTTCTTCAAGAAGACGGGCCGTTATCCCGCCATACCCACGGTAGCCGAATTGGCCGACAACTTGGCCAACAGCTTTGAAGTGCAAATCAACGCCTCGCAGTTCACCTCGGGTACAGGTTGGGGCAACGTGCAGATAAAGCAGAACCAGTTCAACACATTGTTCCCAGAAGAGTTCACCGCCGACGGCATGTACGTGGGGCGCAACGAGAACACGTGGGTGGCCTACAACTGCTATGCCGATACCAAGACAGCCTCCATACCCTTCAAGTACAATACGGCCGAACAGATGGATTTGGCCTTCGGCAAGTATTCCGTGGCGGTCATCAAGGAGTATGCAAGCAAAGTGAATTTCTACTTGACCAACTACACCGAAGGCGGTTCCGGGGTGACGGATGTCATCAAGATAAGCGGCAGCACATCACAACCCACATACACCTACACCAACCGTGTATCGGGTAATTCCTGCACGGTAAGCGACGACTGGACAGACGGCGTGCTCACCCTGACCGTAAAACACAACGGCGCCTTGGATCTCACCGTGAACTGCTCGGGAACGGCCACCGACCGTGAGACAAGCTATACGGAAGCCAACATAGGCATACCCGCCTCGCCCGACATTTACGACGGCCCCCGCCAGTATGAAGCGGAGAACTTCGAGTACCAAAACGTGTCGAGCGTAGTGAAAGAAGCCATCAGCACTTCGGGCGCCTTGTTGAACTACACAGCCTTGGGCTACATGAACTTCGGACAAAGTGCCAGTGCCGCCGTGCGCGATTATGTAACGGTGAACAACGACGGCTCCTACGCCGTCCGCATCAAGTACAGCGCGCCTTCGGCCACCATCGATACCGTCGACCTCTACATCAACGGCACGTTGGTAGCTTCGCCCGAGTTCACCCAGACCAGTTCGGGCGACGACCCGTGGGAAGTAGTCTCGGTAGGCGTCAACTTGAACGAAGGCTCCAACAAGGTAGAACTCAAGGCTAACGCGGCCGCAGCCGGTTCGTTCTACATAGACAACATGGTAGTGGAAAGCTTATGATAATAACCAATCATTTCAAATATTAATCTTAAACATTTTACAGTATGACAACTAAAAGGTTTTTATTAGGGGTGGCCTTTTTGACCACTGTACTGTGCATCTCGTCTTGCAACAACGACGAGCGTATAGGGACAGCGAATCCTTCGGGAACAATTGTATTGAGAAGCAGCATATATAACGGCAACACCCGCAGCGTGAGCCAAGAGTTGCAGAATACGGGATTCGACGCCGGCCGGCAAGTAGGCGTGTTTGTTACCGGAGACGGTGAGGACGCCACCTACACGGGCTACACCAACGTGGCACTTACCACCGACGGCAACGACGGCTTTACCGGACAATCGATGAGCTATCCTGAATCGGGTTCGGTATCCATTATCGCCTACGCTCCTTACGACAACAGTTTTGATTCCTCAACCACAAACGACTTCTCCGTGCGGCAAGACCAGAGCACGGACGATGGCTACTTGGACAGCGACCTGCTCTATGCCACCGCCACTTCCACCATCAGCGATGCCAGTGTAGACCTGTTGTTCTACCACAAGTTTACAAAGATCAACATCAACTTCATCGGCAGTGACATAAGCGACCTGCAAGGCGAGACCGTCACCATCAAAAACGTATATATCAACACGACGTTCAATCTTGAAGACGGCACCATGAGCAACAACACCGATCCCGGAGACATCACTGCCGCCGTGTACGACAGCGACGCCACCACCTTCACTTGCTCTGCCATTATCGTTCCCCAAGAGGTTTCGGGCGACGCGGTATTCATGACCGCGGGCGGCGGTGAGTATTACCTGCCCAAGACCACTACCTTCAAGGAGGGTACCCACTATACCTACAACGCAAAAGTGGGCGAAGGCGCCATCGTGATGGAACTCGTAACGGCCATCCAAGACTGGACTGATCCCGAAGAAGAAGAAGAGGCCGAAGCTCCGCAAATAGGCGACTTCATGCTTTCCGACGGCACTTTCGTCAGCGGCGATACCGACCCCGCCGAATTGCCGGCAGGCATCGTGGGCATTGTATTCAGCACCGAGGTAAGCGATGCCGATGCCGCGGAAGGTTATGCAGGCTATGTATTGGCGATTCGCGACAGCGGTTCTCACGTCACTTGGTTCGGATCAGAATCTGTAAGTGCAGACAATTTGAGTCTTATAGACGGCGTCAGCCATATCACCAGTGAAAACTTGGGCGACATAGCCACCGATTGGGACGGACTTACCAACACCAGATTGTTCTTGGCTTCCGAAGCTCCGGAAGGCTCTGATGGATGGGGTGCGGTATTCTCATTGGTTAACGACTATAACGGGACAGGGACAATCTCCAACTACTCGAGAGACGATTTTCTCGTGACAGCCTCGAATTGCAGTGGTTGGTATATTCCTTCCTTGGGACAATGGGCGCTTATCTTTAAAAACCTGTGCGATATGGACTACACTGTAGGCAGCACCTCTTTCACTTACGAAGGTGATGGAGTGGCCGAAAAATTACATGAATGTATCGGTGCTAAATTGAGCGCATCAGGTTTATACACTTCAAATGCAGATGGCGGCTCATTCAACTATACAGACTATACTGTACAATTCGGTGACTTTACATACCACACTTCCACCCAATACGACAAGTCGGATGTATGGAAGGCCGTTATACATAGTGCCGACGGTACTACCGGAACTGTCTCAATCACCAACGGTACCATGATAAGTAACTATAACGGCCGCGTAAGATACGTCCTTGCCTATAAATTAAGCGGCGACAGCGACTCTTTGGTTACAAATGATTAAACAGTCCATGGTTCAGGGGCGGATGACATTCCGCCATCCGCCCCGTACCTGCTGCACCGATACACCTTAACAACAAGAATCTCCTAAAAAGAAACAACGTATGAAATATATAACACAGTCCTTTACATACATCGCATTGCTCGCACCGCTTGCACTCTCCTTTGTGTCGTGTAGCGATGACGACGACAACAGTTTGGAGGAGGTACTTCAAAGTCAAACCATCTTGACGGTTCCCAAAGAGGAAGACGGCACCTTGCTCAACTTGATAGGAGAAGGCCTCTCTTTGGGCGTGTATGGTACCGATGCATCCGGCAATTTGCTTGTCAACGACTTGGCTCTGTCCACCGACAATGTCGAGACACGTTCAAGCGGTGGCAACGAAGTGAAGTATCTCTATTTCTATGCCCCCTACAACAGCTATTGGACGGACGGGCCCGACACCGACTACCATTTCACGGTGTCTACCGACCAGACAACCACGGCCGGTCTTGCCGCAAGCGACCTGCTGTACATTGTGCCTGTGGCCAACCCTTTGAGCGTCGATTACAAAGACATCAATGTAATACCCCTGTCGGTGACGCATTGCATGTCGCGCATCAACTTCCAATTGACAACCAATCTGTCGGGCTTGTCGCTTGCCAAAGCCACCATCGTGATAGTCAACACCTATCCGGAAGTCTATTACAAGCCCTCAACCGGCGAGATTACCCTTTGCGGCTTGCCGCAGCGCATCGATGGCGCCCTCATTGAAGACGAGAACGCCGACATCAAAGGCACGGTAGTGCTGCCGCCGCAATACATGTCGCAAGAGCTTTACCTCTTTGAAGTAAAACTCTCAGACGGCACATTGCTGCACGCCTCGGCACCCGCCGACATCAATTTCAGTAGAAACAACCAATACGATTTCGTGCTTAAAATCAAACAGGACGAAGAGCTTGCTGCCGAGGATTCCGCACACCTTAGTATAGAAGTGACACTCACTTCAACGGAAGAGTGGGACGGCATCAACCCGTGGCTCGACGACAGCGACGCCACACAAGGAAACTTACGCCGTTAATCAGTTGGAAATAGGTAAAAAGATTATATATTTACGTGAGGAATAGAGCAGGCAAAGATGAAAGCAGGGAATGGTTTTAGAAAGTGCTGGTGGATAGTCGTGGCGCTGTGCCTCACGGGCAGCTTGCACGCCAAGGTCGTCGTCCACCATCTGTTTGGAGACGGCATGGTGCTGCAACGCGGCGAGCCGGTTAACGTATGGGGAACAGCCGACGCCGGCGAGCAAGTGACGGTCACATTCACGAAGAAGCGGTACCAAACCACGGCCGATGAAGAAGGCCGTTGGATGGTAACGCTTCCCGCCCGGGAAGCGGGCGGCCCCTACGAGCTGCAAGTAAACGGACGCATCATCAAGGATATATTGATAGGCGATGTATTTCTTTGCTCGGGCCAGTCGAACATGGAGGTGCAGGTGTCGCGTGTCATGGACATGTTCGGCCCCGAGATTGAAGGCTATGAGAACGGCAACGTGCGCTACGTAAAGCTGCCCTACGGCGTAGACTTCAACCAACCCCACGAGGACATAGCGCCCGCCGAGTGGCACCCCATGACCAAGCCTTATATAAAAGACTTCGCCGCCCTCGCCTATTTCATGGCCAAGCTGCTCTATGAGAAGACGGGCGTACCCGTGGGCATTGTCAACTCCAGCTGGGGAGGCAGCACCGTCGAAGCGTGGATGAGCGAGGAGAGCCTGCGCGGCTTCCCGTTCTATTTGAACCAGAAAGCCATGTACACCGACGACGCCTTGGTGCAGAAGATACAAGAGGTGGAACGGCTAAGGGGAGAAGCTTGGGCGCGCGTGCTGCACGATGCCGACTTGGGGCTGCACGACACCCTTCCATGGTATGCCAAGGAATATGACGACACGTCGTGGGAAACGGTCGACATGTTCTCGGGCAATTGGGCCATGCAAGCGGGACGCGCCGCGAGCGGCGCACACTGGCTGCGCAAGACTATCGATGTGCCCGCCTCGTGGCAAGGGAAAGAAGCCACCCTGCGTTTGGGCTGCATCGTCAATGCCGATTCGGTCTATGTGAACGGCGTGTTCGTGGGCACCACCTCCTACCAATACCCCCCGCGCATATACCATGTACCCGCCTCACTGCTCACCCAAGGAGAGAACCAAATCACCATCAGGTTGACCGCAGGCGGCCGTCCCTCCTTCATCAAAGACAAGCCTTACAAACTTATCTGCGGCGATGAAGAAATCGACCTGCAAGGCATGTGGAAGCACCGCATCGGCGCCGACATGCCCGGCCCTGCTTCGTCCACGGCGTTCAACTGCCTGCCTGTAGGCATCTATAACTGCATGGTCTATCCCCTGCGCCATTGCACCTTCAAAGGCGTGGTGTGGTATCAAGGAGAGTCAAACATCGGGGAATGGAACTGCTACGCCGACCTGCTCACAGCCATGATGAACGACTGGCGCGCGCTCTTCGGGAAAGACACCCTGCCGTTCTACATTGTGGAATTAGCCGACTTCCTCGCGCCCGAAGACAGAGGCCGTGACGCTTGGGCCAAGTTCCGCTCGGCACAAGCCGCCGCCGCCGCCCGCGAC
>JAJPYW010000102.1 GCA_021204715.1 Prevotellaceae bacterium | reverse complement strand
GACTGCTCGAATTCAACAAACTCCCCATAAACACATTGGTGGGCGCCGACTGGAAAACCTTCAACGAAGTGCTCAAAGGCCGGCAGATTGACGCCGGCTACAAAGGCAAGTACCGCCTCACCAAGGCCGTGTGCCGCCTGTTGTCCACACTCACACCCCTGCAAGAGCGCCGTTACCAAAAACTCTTGGCCGACAAGCCCATGGAGCACGACCCCGTGTTCATCTTGGGCCACTGGCGCAGCGGCACCACCTTCGTGCACAACGTCTTCTCGTGCGACAAGCACTTCGGTTACAACACCACCTACCAGACGGTCTTCCCCCACCTGATAATGTGGGGGCAGCCCTTCTTCAAGAAGAACATGAGCTGGCTCATGCCCGACAAGCGCCCCACCGACAACATGGAGTTGGCCGTAGACCTGCCCCAAGAAGAGGAGTTCGCGCTGACCAACATGATGCCCTACACCTATTACAACTTTTGGTTCCTGCCCAAGTGCCAAATGGAGTACGCCGAGAAGTATCTCCTTTTCAACGACATCAGCCCCGAAGAGTTGAAAGTGTTTGAAGAGACCTTCGTGAAGCTCATCAAGATCTCCCTTTGGAACACGCACGGCACCCAGTTCCTCAGCAAAAACCCGCCCCACACAGGACGTGTCAAGGAGCTCGTCGAGATGTTCCCCAACGCGCGTTTCATCTACCTCATGCGCAATCCCTACACCGTCTTCGAGAGCACGCGCAGCTTCTTCACCAACACCATACAACCCCTGAAGCTGCAAGACATCAGCCCCGAAGAGTTGGAAAGCAACATCCTTACCATCTACACCAAGCTCTACCACAAGTACGAAGCCGACAAGGTCTGCATCCCCAAAGGGAACCTTGTGGAAGTGAAGTTCGAAGACTTTGAAGCCGACGCCATGGCCATGACGCAGTACATCTACGAAGCCTTGGGCATACCCGGTTACTCCGAGGCGCGCGCGGCCATCGAAGCCTACGTGGGCGGCAAGAAAGGATACAAGAAGAACAAGTACAAGTACAACGACCGCACGGTGCGCCTCGTGGAAGAGAACTGGCCGTTCGCCTTGGAACAATGGAACTACAAACTGTAAACCTTCAGAAAACACAAGATGAAACGCAACCTCTATAAAACAGCGTGTATATGTTTGTCATTGCTGCCGGTCTTGGCGTGCCCGCTCCGCGCGCAGGAGAGCGAGACCGTCGAACCCATCCGCTACGGCGACATGGACCAATGGATTGACCGGCAAATCAAGGAGTCGGGTATCATAGGCGGTGCCACGAAGCACGTCTGGGCCATAGGTCCTTCCGACACCATAAAAGAGAACAAAGCCTACCGCAACATGGGCGGCTCCCCGTGGGCCTCGTCCAACGTCATGGCCCATGTAGCGGGCATCACCAAGACCAACACCTCCGTCTTTCCCGAAGCCCGCGACGGCGGCTACTGCGTGCGCATGGACACACGCATGGAGAGCGTCAAGGTCATGGGGCTTGTCAACATCACCGTCTTGGCCGCCGGCTCCATCTACTTGGGCGAGACACTCGAGCCCATTACCGGCACCAAGAACCCGCAGAAGAACATCGATTCGGGCGTCAAGTTCACCAAAAAGCCCAAGGCCATCCGCTTCGACTACAAAGTGAAGATGTCCGACCGCGAGAAGCGCATCCGCGCCACCGGCTTCAGCAAGATAACCGAAGTAGAAGGCAAAGACCTGCCCGCCGCCATCCTGCTGTTGCAGAAACGTTGGGAAGACGCTGCCGGCAACATCTACTCCAAGCGCGTGGGCACCATGGTGGTGCGCTACTACACCACCACCGACGATTGGCAGAACAACGCCACCTACCCCATACTGTACGGCGACATCACCGGCCTGCCCGAATACAAAGACTACATGATGAAGCTGCAAGTAGAAGAACGCTACGCCGTGAACAGCAAGGGCGAGTGCGTGCCCATACACGAAGTAGCTTGGGGCGAGGACGGCGACGAGCCCACCCACATGGTGCTGCAGTTCACCTCCAGCCACGGAGGAGCCTACGTGGGCTCGCCGGGCAACTCTTTTTGGGTAGACAACGTGAAACTCATCTATTGACCGGTTCGACAAAAAAGCGTATCTTTGCGCCCCAATGAGTAGGATAATGGCCATTGATTATGGAAAGAAGCGCACCGGTATCGCCGTGACCGACCCGTTGCAGCTCATTGCCGGCGGGCTTGCCACCGTGCCCACGCCCACGCTCATGGCTTTCATTGCCGACTATGTAGCCAAAGAAGAAGTGGAGCGCATCCTCGTGGGGCAGCCCAAGCAGATGAACAACGAGCCATCAGAGAACCAGCGGCGCGTCACCCCCTTTGTGAACACCCTGCGCAAACGCTTCCCCCACCTGCCCGTGGAGTATGTAGACGAGCGCTTCACCTCCGTGCTGGCCCACCGCGCCATGCTCGAGGCGGGCTTGAAGAAGAAAGCCCGGCAGAACAAAGCCTTGGTAGACGAGACAAGCGCCACCATCATCCTGCAAACCTACTTGGAAACCAAACATCAACCCACAAGCCACGAAACGACATGATATTACCCATCTACATCTACGGACAACCCGTGCTAAGGAAAGTAGCCCAAGACATCACGCCCGACTACCCCGGCCTGAAAACACTCATCGCCAACATGCACGAAACCATGGACCGCGCCGACGGCGTGGGACTGGCAGCGCCGCAGATAGGCCTTCCCATCCGTGTGGTGGTGATCAACTTGGACGCCCTTTCCGACGAATATCCCGAATACAAGGATTACCGCAAAACCTACATCAATCCCCACATCTTGGACATGTCGGGCGAAGAGGCTCCCATGGAAGAAGGTTGCCTCAGCTTGCCGGGCATACACGAGACGGTAAAGCGGCAGGGCACCATCCACGTTAAGTACATGGACGAAGACTTCACCCCGCACGACGAGATAGTCGAAGGCTACCTTGCCCGCGTCATGCAGCACGAGTTCGACCACTTGGAAGGCCACATGTTCATAGACCACATATCGCCCCTGCGCAAGCAAATGATCAAGGGCAAGCTCGGCGCCATGCTCAAAGGCAAAGCCCATTGCAACTACAAGGTGAAGACGGTAAGGTGAGCGGCACCTTCCCCACTCTATGAAAAAAGAAAAAATAATTTAAGCGAAGATATTGCAGATAACGAATTAATAGTTACCTTTGCAACCGCAATCAAGGAAAAGGCACCAAAAGCGACATTCCGGTGCGTTAGTTCAGTTGGTTAGAATACATGCCTGTCACGCATGGGGTCACGAGTTCGAGCCTCGTACGCACCGCACGACGCCTTTACACGATTGCCGAAGCTCCGGGCTGCCGCCCGGAG
>JAJPYW010000230.1 GCA_021204715.1 Prevotellaceae bacterium | reverse complement strand
CCTACGTCGTACATGTTGCCCGTTTGCTTGGCGATGAAGCTGCGGTTGGCGAAGTATTGCGATGTGGGGGTGCGGTGGGCGTCGATGGTGAAGGGCATGCGCATGTGGCCTATGGTGAACTGCAGGTTCTTCCAAGGATTGATGGCGACATACATGTCTTTCAACTTTATCTCTGTCTCGTCGCAAAAGTCTACTTCCATTTTGTAGCTTGAACGGAAGGGCAGGTTGCCTTCGGCACTCAAACGGGCGTTGCGCAACTCGAAGCGCGAGGCGTCGATGTCGGGCTCGTACTCGTACTTGCCGCGTAGCTGGCCGTGTATTTGGGGCAGGTACTGGCTTTTGTCGGCCGCTTTGTCTTCTTGGGCTGTAGCCGCGGCGCATGTGCCAAGCAAAAGCCCCGAAAGGAAGGCCGTCCTAAGGCAGCGGGAGGCAGTGGTGAACTTGTTGAAGGTGGTGGTGAACTTGTTGTAGATGGTCTCGAACCGGTTTGCAATGAACCGGTTGTGATTGTCCGTTTGGTCTTCTTCTTCCATTGTATTGGTTATTGAATTGGTATTTGGAGCTCCTTTTGCACTGCAAAAATCAGCTTACTTTGTTACGTTGTCATGTCGAAATTGTTACGATTTGTTTACAGCGGGGAAAAGCCGCGCGCTATATTATAATAAGGTGTGGATGGTGCCGCGAAAGCCGCGCGCCGGGTGGAATGAAACGCTTTGATGGTTTCGCGAACTCTTCTGCCGGTAGTGTAGGGGCGTGTCTTCATAAAGCGCGTTCCAATGTGAAACGTATGGTGAGCCCGCCGCCGGGTGTGGTCTCGGCCATGACCGTACCGCCGTGTACCGCCACGGCGTTCTTCACGATGGCCAATCCCAAGCCTGTGCCGCCGGCTTTGCGCGAACGTCCCTTGTCCACACGGTAGAAGCGCTCGAATAGGTGGGGCAGGTGCTCCAACTCCACACCTTGTCCGTTGTCGGCTACGGTGAACTCGTAATATCCCTTGGCCGCCTGCGGGCGGACGGTGCTTGCGGCGTCTGCTTTCTCTTTCTCTTTGCAAGTGATGGTGATGCGGTCGGCACCGGTGGCGTAGGCCAGGCTGTTGTCGATGATGTTGCGGAATATACTGTAAAGCACGCTGCGGTCGCCACGGACGGCAATCTCTTGGGGCAGGTGCAGCACGGGCGTAATGGCGTGCTGCTTCAAGTCCAATGAGAGCTCGTCGAGGATGCTGTGTATCAACTCCACTACATCTACCATGGTGGCGGGGCGGTTGTGGGTAAGGAGCGGGCTCTCGTCGAGCTTGGTGAGCGTGGCCATGTCTAAAAGCAGCTTGTTCATGCGCTCGCTCTGTGCGTAACAACGTTCCAAGAAGTGTTGCCGCTTGTCGGCTGGCATGTCGGGATGCTCCATGATGCTCTCCAAGTAACCGTGTATGCTGGCCGCAGGTGTTTTCAGCTCGTGGGCGGCGTTCTGCGTGAGCTGCCGCTTCAAGCGCACCTTGTCTTCTTCGGAGTGGCGCAGCTTCCAGTAAAGGGCGATGACGGTGTGGCTGATGTCGCCCAACTCGTCGTCGGGCATGGCCCGCTCCAATTCATGGTCCAACTCCTCGCCCTCTTCGGCTTTGATGGCGAATTCACGCAGGTAGCCGATGTGCCGGCCTATGCGCGAGGTGTTGTAATAGAGCGTGAAGCCCAACAACAGGGTTAATGCCAAGAGGAAATAAAGGTAGGTGTTGTTCACTTGTAAGGAGCGGGTGAGCTCGGTGGAATAGGGTACAGCCGCCCTGACCACGATGTCGCCGAAACGGGTGGCGGAATAGAAGTAGGTTTCGTGGGTGGAGACTGACATGCGCTTCAAGGAGTAGCCTTCGCCGTGGCGCAAGGCCGAGGCGATTTCCACACGTCCGCTGTGGTCGTTAAAGTCTTCGGCGTCGCGTCCGCTGCTGTCTATGAGTACCTTGCCCGTGCTGTCTATTACGGTCATGCGCAGGCCTTCTATGTGGCAACTGTCCACAAATGCGTTGAAGGCTTGCTTGTGGAGCAACTCTCCGGGGCTCAATGTCTGCATCAGCCGGTAATTGACAAGCTGCAGGCGGGCGTGCAGGATGTCTATCCTGAACGCTTTTTCCCTTTTGTATTGGTAGCCGCTGAAACAGACGGCAAAGAGCAGGAAGATGCCGCCGATACTGAAGAGCAGGTTCCTTTGGAACGACTTATGCCTCAAACGTGTAGCCATATCCGAAGCGGGCCTTTATCTGTTTGCCGTACCTGCCTAATTTCTTGCGCATGCGGGCGATGTTCACGTCGACCGTGCGGTCCATCACCACGGTGTGTGCAGGCCAACAGTGTTCCAACAGGCTCGCGCGGTCGAAGAGCTTGCCCGGATGTTGCATGAACAAGGCCAACAGTTCAAACTCTAATTTGGTAAGAGGGAGCTTGTTGCCGTCCATAAAGGCCGATTTGTCGTCCAAGTCGAGTATGAGTGTTTCGTAAGCGATCTTGCTTTCTTGGCTTTGCCGGGACGCTTTGTCGGCTCCCGCCGCTGCCGTGCGCCGCAACACGGCCTTTACACGGGCTTTCACCTCTTTAAGGCTTAGCGGCTTGGCAATGTAGTCGTCGGCACCCAAGTTGAAGCCTTTGAGCGTGTCGTCTTCATTGTCCAACGCGGTGATGAATATAATGGGGATTTGGGCGTACACGGGGTTGCCTTTCAGGTAGCGGGCCAACTGGAAACCTGACATGGTTCCCATCATCACGTCAAGCAGGATAAGGTTATAACCTGACAATTCCAACGCCAAAGCTTCTTCGGCCGAACCGGCCGTGTCTACTTCGTAGCCTTCCGCTTGCAGGTTGTATTGTAATATCTCGCAAAGGTCTTGTTCGTCGTCTACTACCAATATTCTCATAAACAGCCGTCCGTTGAGTGATTCCGGAGCGATTCGAACGCTCGACCCACGCCTTAGAAGGGCGTTGCTCTATCCAGCTGAGCTACGGAACCTGCCTTTGTTTATTGCCCTGCAAAGGTACGCTTTTCACGGTAAACTGCAAACATTCCTCTGAAAATATAACCGGGGCAGGGAAATTGCCTGCTGTGCGGCTTCAACCTTTTTAACATAGACAGCTTTGGTGCTTTCAAAGTTTTTCGCAAACTTTGTAGTGCCGCAAGCAAGGGTGCGCATAGCGGATGCCACGCTGCGTGTGGAGGAAGTGCGAAGGTGACTAACAAGGTTTAATCCATTAAAATAAAAAGCGATGAGAAGTATTTTAATCAGTTCTTTATTAATTCTTTTTTGTATGAATTCAACAGCGCAGACAAAGGAATGGACTCCGGAAAGTGCGAAGCAGTGGATGGAGAGTAAGGTTTGGAGCAA
>JAJPYW010000072.1 GCA_021204715.1 Prevotellaceae bacterium | reverse complement strand
TGGCCCGCTACTACACCCCGTCGGGGCGGTGCATACAGCGTCCTTACGAAAGCGGAAAAGATTCCAATTACGAGATGGACTGGCTCACGCGCTACGAGCACGGCGAGTTCTTCTCGAAAGACAGCATCAAGCAGGACGAGAGCATGCGCTACTATACTTCGCTCGGCAGGCCCGTCTATGGCGGGGGCGGCATCATGCCCGACATCTTCGTGCCGCAGGACACCACCGGCGTCTCTTCCTACTTAATGGAGGTGAACAACAAGGGGCTTGTCATCCAGTTCAGCTTCCAGTATACCGACCACAACCGCGCCAAGTTGGAAGGCCACGACAGCTGGCAGTCTATGTTGGCGTACCTCAAGCGGCAGGGGTTGTTGGAACAGTTCATCACCTTTGCCGACTCCAAAGGGGTGAAACGGCGCAATTTGTTGATAAGCCGTTCGCACAAGTTGTTGGAGAAGAATCTCTATGGCAACATCATCTACAACATGTTGGGCATGGAGGAGTATATCAAGTACATCAACGAGACCGACGCTACGGTGTTGAAGGCGTTGGAGGTGCTGCGCAGCGGGGAGGCTTTCCCTGAGGCGCCGGCGCTGTCGGGCGGGGAGGAACCGGATGGAGACCAAGCAGGCGTTGCGCAGGCTGATGGCGCTGCGCAAAGAAGTTGAGACGCCCGAGGCGCTCGGACGGTTGTCGGCCGGTATTATGGCGCGGTTGGAGGCGCACCCGGCTTTTCTTGCGGCCGGAACCGTGCTGCTTTACCATTCATTGCCCGACGAGGTGGACACGCGCGCCTTTATCCGGCGGTGGGCCGCGGGGAAGCGGCTCTTGCTGCCAGTGGTCACGGGGGAGGAGTTGACGTTGCGTCTGTACCGGCCCGGCGAACCGTTGGTGAAAGGCAAATTCGGCATCGAAGAGCCTCAAGGCCATGCTTTCACCGACTTCGCTTCCATCGCGCTTGCGGTGGTGCCGGGAGTGGCGTTCGACCGCGGCGGCCACCGCTTGGGCAGGGGAAAGGGTTATTACGACCGCCTGCTGCCCCGTCTTTCAGGAGCGTTTAAAATAGGTGTCTGTTTCCCTTTCCAGTTGTTGGACAATATCCCTGCAGAACCTTTTGACATCCCCATGGACGAGGTGATAACCTCTTTGGAAACCTTTCCGGGGGTGTAACCGGCCGCATGGAAGGCAGGCAAGCCGTTTTTTCCGAATATTTTGCAACTTTCATTTGAATCATCGAGAAAAAGTCTTAATTTTGATGCCAATTTAGCGTCTTGCGGTGCTACTATTACGGCAGGACGTGTCATCTCTATTTGAATCATTAAATAACAGGCAAAAGTGGAACAGGTTTTTAGTTACATCATCGGTTTAGGAGCCGCGGTTATGATGCCCATTATCTTTACAATATTGGGCTTGTGCATCGGCATCAAGTTAGGCAAGGCACTCAAGAGCGGTTTGCTCATTGGCGTTGGTTTTGTTGGGCTCTCGGTAATTACGGCGTTGCTCACCAGCAGTCTGAGCCCTTCCTTGAGTAAAGTGGTCGAGATATACGGACTACAGTTGCAGATATTCGATATGGGTTGGCCCGCGGCCGCGGCCGTGGCCTACAACACTTCGGTGGGCGCTTTCATCATTCCCATCTGCCTTTGCGTGAACCTCTTGATGCTCTTCACCAAGACCACCCGCACGGTGAACATCGACTTGTGGAACTACTGGCATTTCGCCTTTATCGGAGCGGTGGTCTACTTTGCCTCAGGCAACATTCTGTGGGGCTTCTTTACCGCCATTATATGCTACATCCTGACGTTGATTATGGCCGACATGACCGCCAAGAAGTTCCAAGGCTTCTACGACAAGATGGAGGGCATCTCCATTCCGCAGCCTTTCTCGGGCGGCTTCGTCCCCTTTGCATGGGCCATCAACAAGCTGCTCGACAAGATTCCCGGCTTCGACAAGTTGGAGATAGACGCCGAGGGCATGAAGCGTAAGTTCGGCTTGCTTGGGGAGCCTATCTTCCTCGGCGTGATTGTGGGCATTATTATCGGCATGTTCTCTTGCGGCAGTTGGCAGGAATTGGTCGACGGTATTCCCGGCATCTTGGGCTTGGGCATCAAGATGGGTGCCGTCATGGAACTCATCCCGCGTATCACCACCCTCTTCATCGAGGGATTGAAGCCCATCTCTGACGCCACGCGCGAGCTCATTGCCAAGAAGTTCAAGGGCGCCAGCGGCTTGAACATAGGTATGAGTCCGGCATTGGTGTTGGGACACCCCGCCACCTTGGTGGTATCGTTGCTGCTCATTCCCGTGGCACTGTTGTTGGCCGTCTTCCTGCCGGGCAACCAATTCTTGCCTGTGGCTTCGTTGGCCGGCATGCTCTACCTCTTCCCGTTGGTACTGCCCATCACGAAGGGCAATGTCCTCAAGACGTTTATCGTGGGGTTGGTGGTATTGGTCATCGGACTTTATTTTGTGACCGACATGGCGCCCTACTTCACGCAGGCGGCCCACGACGTGTATGAGAAGACGCAGGATCCTACCGTGAACATTCCCGAAGGTTTCCAAGCCGGCGCGCTGGACTTCGCCTCCAGCCCCTTCGCTTGGGTGCTCTTCCATTTGGTCTATTCGTTCAAGTGGATAGGTTCGGGCATATTGGTGCTCTTCACCCTCTTCCTGATGTTCTTGAACCGCCGCACGATTGTCAAGGACCAGAAGCCGGCTTGACGGTGGTGGAAACAGTATAGATTGAAATCCCTAAATAAAGAAAGATATGAGAAGATTTGCGATTGTTTTCGTGTTGGGTTTCGCCGCGCTTGCGGCCAACGCCCAGATAAAGTACACTGTTCAGACGGCCTGCCATCCGCAGGACGTGAAACACTATGACACCGAGTTGCTGCGCGAGCGTTTCATGATGCCCGAAGTGATGGTGCCCGACGAGGTCCGCATGACCTATTGCCTTTACGAGCGCATTATGTACGGTGGAGCCATGCCGGTGGAGAAGACCTTGACATTGGATGTTATCCATGACTTGGGCCCGGAAATCACCTATTTCTTGGAACGTCGTGAATTGGGCGTCATCAACGTGGGCGGCGACGGCGTGGTCACTGTCGACGGCACGGAGTACGAGCTGCACTACAAGGACGGTCTCTATGTGGGCTGCGGCAACAAGGAAGTCACTTTCAAGAGCGCCGACCCTGCCAATCCCGCCAAGTTCTACCTCAACTCGACGCCGGCCTACAAGCCTTACGTCACACAGCTCATCACGCTCGACCCGGAAGTGGCGAAGGCCAATCCCAAGAAATATGCGTTGGGCATTTCCGACCACTACGGCAAGGCCGAGGACAGCAATGACCGCGTGGTGAACCAGATGA
>JAJPYW010000004.1 GCA_021204715.1 Prevotellaceae bacterium | reverse complement strand
GAACGGAAGCTCTCCACACCCAAGCATTATGCCTATTTGAAGATAGCCGAGGGGTGCGACCGTGGCTGTGCCTATTGCGCCATTCCCATTGCTACAGGACGGCACCGTTCGCGTCCGTGCGAAGAGATACTCGACGAGGTACACCGCCTTACGCAGCAGGGGGTGAAGGAGTTGCAGGTCATGGCACAGGAGCTGACCTACTACGGCATGGACCTCTATGGGGAACGCATGCTGCCGCAACTCATAGAGCGTATAG
Source organism: Prevotellaceae bacterium (assembly GCA_021204715.1). GTDB lineage: Bacteria > Bacteroidota > Bacteroidia > Bacteroidales > Bacteroidaceae > Bacteroides. The sequence goes on along the minus strand of JAJPYW010000004.1, from coordinate 3,131 downwards.
CCGACGTGCCGGGCGTGGAGTGGATAAGGCTGCATTATGCCTATCCATCGGATTTTCCCTTTGACTTGCTGCGGGTGATGCGGGAGCGGGAGAACGTGTGCGACTACTTGGACATTGCCTTGCAACACATCAGCGACGGGGTGTTGGAGCGTATGCGCCGCGGCGTGACTGCCAAAGAGACCTACGCGCTCGTGGAGCGGCTGCGCCGTGAAGTGCCGGGCATACACCTGCGCACTACTTTGATGGTGGGCTTTCCGGGCGAGACAGAGGCCGATTTCGAGGCGTTGAAGCGTTTTGTGCGTGAGGCGCGCTTCGAACGGATGGGGGCGTTTGCCTACTCTGAAGAGGATGGTACCTATGCGGCGCGCCACTACAAGGACGATGTGCCGCCCGAAGTGAAGCAGGCCCGCTTGGAGGAGCTGATGGGCATACAGGAGGAGATTGCCGCAGAAGTGGCCGCAGCCAAGCTGGGGCAGGAGCTGAAGGTAGTGGTGGACCGTGTGGAGGGCGATTACTACGTGGGACGCACGGAGTTCGACTCGCCCGAAGTGGACCTGGAAGTGCTCATTCCCCGTGGCAAGGCGCGTCTGCAACAGGGCAGGTTTTACCGGGTGAAGATTACCGGTTCCGAGGCTTTCGACCTATACGGAGAGGCCTTGGGAACGTGGAAAAAGAGGAAATAAGTGCTGATATATACCATGAACAACAAAGAGTTTGTAACGGAATTGGCCCGCCGATTGGGCATCACCCAAAAGGAAACGACACAATGGGCGTCGGCCTTGGTGGAGTGCATGACCGGGGAATGGACCAAGGAGGACGTGAATGAAGGGGACAGTGGCGAGGATAGGTCGGTGTCGGTGCACGGCTTCGGCGCGTTCGAGGTGCGTAAGAAAGGGGAAAGGCTGTCGGTGCGTCCTTCAACGGGAGAGCGCATGTTGGTGCCGCCCAAATTGGTATTGGCTTTCCGCCCGAGCCACCTGCTGAAGGAACGGTTCAATGTGGTAAACAGCGAGGAAGGAGGTCAGGATGAACGGCCAGGAGTTGATTGAACGGTTTGTCGCCCAAACCAGTGTGGACAGGGAACGCGCCGACCGCTTCTACAAGGAGTTCTTCCAAGTGCTGGTTGAGGGCTTGGAAAAGGATGGCTATGTGCGGGTGAAAGGGCTTGGCAGCTTCAAGTTGTTGGTGGTGGAACGCCGCGAGAGCATCAACATAAATACGGGCGAGCGCTTCGAGATTCAGGGGCACAACCGCATCTCCTTCACGCCTGAACCGGGACTGAAAGAGTTGGTGAACAAGCCTTTCGCCCACTTGGAAACGGTGGTCATCGATGCGGGCGGCCCGTTGGCGGCGGCCGCTGCCGTCGAGGGTAAGGCGGGGGAAGCGGGAGCTGTGCCGGTTGAAACAATGGGGCTGACGGCAGCCGAGGCTGCTGTTGAAACGAAAACGGAATCTGTAGAGGCGGTAGTTGAAAAGCCGACGGAAACGGTAGAGACGGTTGTTGAAACAGCACCCGAAACGGTAAGCGAGGCAACGGTTGAAACCATACCTGAAACGGTTGCGGTTGGTGCAGAAGCGGTGAAATCGGCGGAAAGTGAAGATATAAAGGAAAAGGAATCGGAAGAAGCGGTTGTTGAAACGCCTGCTGAATCAATATCTTCTTTTACATCTACACCCTTCCCTGCAGAAAAAAAACAAGCGAAAGACCAAACGCCTGCATGGTTAAAAGTAGCGGGCTGGATAATGGCCGTTGTTTTCGTGCTTTGCGTAATTGCCTTGTTGATGCTCTATATACCCGGATTGCGGAAACTTGTCTTCGAAAAACGTGTGAAGGAGGCAATGGAAATGCAGGTGGAGGCACCCACAGCGCAGAAGTTGCCCGAAGCGAAGACGGAAATACCGGCGACAGTTTCAAGTAATACAGCGACAGCTTCAGCAAGTTCGGCATCGGCTTCAGCAAGTACGGCTTCTGTAGGAGACGGGGCGACAAAGACAGCTTCACAGGCTACAACCGTATCTACCACTGTCAATGCAAATGTGCAGACCGCTGCTTCGGCGACAAGTTCAAACACGGTATTGGCTGCGTCTACACCAACCAAACCGGCGGTGGAATCGGCTGCAACCTCCACACAGCTTGCCGCCGCAACCGCCATAGCGCCCGATTCTGTGAATTATGAGATTGTGGGCACACAAGCGGAATATACCATCGGCGAGGGGGAGACGCTGGCACGTGTGGCGCTCCATTTCTATGGCACGAAAGCGTTGTGGCCCTATATTGTGAAATACAACGCGGCCATTATTCCCAATCCCGACCGTGTGACAAGCGGCTTGCGGGTGCGCATACCCCGCTTGCAGAAGAAGGGGGAATAGCTGTAAAACGCGCGTGTGGTTAAGTTGTTATAAAGGGTTCAAATCCTTTTTTAATATACTTTAGTTGCGATGGTTCGTTTTTTGCTGTACTTTTGGGGCGCCGTTGAAATGGGGCTTTCTTATTTATGGCGATAGTGTCGGAATTTGAAATAATTAGGTTAAAGATATATGATAGGTGAAACAGTTGATATCCGCGAACTGAACGAGCGGATTGAAAGACAGAGTGCTTTCGTTGCGAACCTTACGATGGGCATGGACCGGGTAATCGTGGGGCAGAAGCATTTGGTGGAATCGTTGCTCATCGGGTTGCTTTCCGACGGGCATGTACTGCTTGAAGGGGTGCCGGGACTGGCCAAGACGCTTGCCATCAAAACGCTGGCTTCGCTCATCGACGCGAAGTACAGCCGCATCCAGTTTACGCCCGACTTGTTGCCTGCCGACGTGGTGGGTACCATGGTGTACAGCCAGAAGGACGAGACGTTCCAAGTGAAGAAGGGTCCCGTGTTCGCCAACTTCGTGCTGGCCGACGAGATTAACCGCGCGCCGGCCAAGGTGCAAAGCGCGTTGCTCGAGGCGATGCAGGAGCGGCAGGTTACCATAGGCAGCGAGACTTTCGCACTGCCGGCTCCGTTCTTGGTATTGGCCACGCAGAATCCTATAGAGCAGGAGGGTACTTATCCGTTGCCCGAGGCGCAAGTGGACCGCTTTATGCTCAAGGTGGTGATTGATTACCCCAAGTGGGAGGAGGAGAAGCTGATTAT
>JAJPYW010000158.1 GCA_021204715.1 Prevotellaceae bacterium | reverse complement strand
TTCATCGACGAGATACACCGTTTCAGCAAGTCGCAACAAGACTCGCTTTTAGGCGCGGTGGAGCGCGGTGTGGTGACGCTCATCGGCGCCACCACCGAGAATCCTTCGTTCGAGGTGATACGTCCGCTGCTGTCGCGCTGCCAGCTCTACATTTTGAAGCCGTTGGAAAAAGAGGAGTTGTTGGAGTTGCTGCGGCGCGCCCTCACGACGGACAGCATGCTCAAAGAGCGGCTGATTGAAGTCAAGGAGACCGACGCCATGCTGCGTTTCAGCGGCGGCGACGCCCGCAAGCTGCTCAACATCTTGGAACTGACGGTGGCGTCGGCAGCCAAGGATCCCGTCGTCATCACCGACGCGTTGGTCACGGAGTGTCTGCAACAAAACCCGCCGGCCTACGACAAGGACGGAGAGATGCACTACGACATCATATCGGCCTTCATCAAATCCATACGCGGCAGCGACCCCGACGCGGCCGTCTACTGGTTGGCCCGCATGGTGGAAGGGGGTGAAGACCCTGCCTTCATAGCCCGCCGCTTGGTGATTCTGTCGGCTGAAGACATAGGCTTGGCCAACCCCAACGCCCTCTTGCTTGCCAACGCCTGCTTTGACACGGTGATGAAGATAGGCTGGCCCGAAGGACGCATACCGCTGGCCGAGACCGCCATCTACCTTGCCACCAGCCCCAAGAGCAACTCGGCTTACTTGGCCATAGACAAGGCCGTTCAAGAGGTAAAACAGAGCGGCAACCTGCCCGTGCCCCTGCACCTGCGCAACGCCCCCACACAACTCATGAAGGAGTTAGGCTACGGCGATGACTACAAATACGCCCACGACTTCCCCGGCCATTTCGTGCGCCAGCAGTTCCTGCCCGACGGTGTGGAGCAGGCGCGTCTGTGGGAGCCGCAGGAGAATCCCGCCGAGAAGAAGCAAACGGAACGCATGCGGTGGCTGTGGGGCAAGGAACGGTTCCCGGAATAAACCGCGCGCGGCGTTGCAGGCGCTTGCGCGCGGCTGATGTATGGTAAAGAACAGTTCCCTTAAACAAACAACTTGCCGCCTGCCGGCACTTGCTCGCAGCTGTTGCAGGACAAAGAGAGATATACCTTATATAATAACAGCGCCGCCTGCCGCGCGCCCAAAGAAAAGCGTGGCCGGCGGTCCATAAATAAAGAACAAGCATGAAGATAGTCGTTTTAGACGGATATGCCGCCAACCCCGGAGACCTGTCATGGGAAGGTTTGGAAGCATTGGGTGATTGTACCGTGTACGACCGCACGGCACCCGGCGAAGTATTGGAACGCGCCGCGGGCGCCGAAGTAGTGATAACCAACAAAGTGGTGTTCAGCGCCGAAACGCTGCGGGCGTTGCCTGCCTTGAGATACATCGGCGTGATGGCCACCGGATACAACATCATCAATGTGGCGGCCGCCGCCTCGCTGGGCATCGTCGTGACCAACATCCCCGCCTACAGCACCGCTTCGGTGGCGCAAATGGCCTTCGCCCACATACTGAACATCACCCAGCGCGTGCAGCACTACACCGACCAAGTGCGTGAAGGCCGTTGGAGCCGGCACCCCGATTTCTGCTACTGGGACACGCCGCTCGTGGAGCTGCAAGGAAAGCAGATAGGCATCGTGGGCTTGGGCAGCACCGGCATGGCTACCGCCCGTATCGCCCTCTCCTTCGGCATGCAAGTAGCCGCCTACACCTCCAAAGAGCAGGCACAGTTACCTTCTGGTATCAAGAAGCTGGCATTGGACGAGCTCTTCGCAACCAGCGACATCGTAAGCCTGCACTGCCCGCTTGCCTCCGACACCCGTGAAATGGTGAACGCGGCGCCTGCGCCTAATGAAGCCCACCGCCATCTTAATCCACACCGGGCGCGGCCCGCTCGTCAACGAGCAAGACTTGGCCGACGCCTTGAACGCCGGCACAATCTTCGCAGCCGGCTTGGACGTCCTCTCGCAAGAACCGCCACGACGGGACAACCCGCTGCTCGCCGCCCGCAATTGTTACATCACCCCGCACATAGCGTGGGCCAGCACCGGCGCCCGCCAACGCCTCACCCGAATCATGCTCGACAACCTGCAAGCCTGGCTCGATGGCAAGCCGGTGAACAATGTGGCAAGATAACACAAACCGCATTTATTCCATCGAAGCGTAAGGCTGCCATGGAGACTTTGAATATGGTAACAAAATCTGTAATCTATCTCTTGGGAGGTAGGGAAAAAGGCGGTATCTTTGCTTTATGGAACGAATGAGATTAGCAGATGTGTGGCGTCGCGGCGGGCGCATGGCGGCTGTGGTTGTGGTGGCGTGCATGGTTTGTGGGGCAGGCCATGCACAGACTGCGGCAGGTCAAACACAGACTACAACCGGCCGGAATACACAGAATATGGCAGGTCATGCTCGGGCGGCGATAGACTCCACACGCACCTATCATATAGACGAAGTAGTGGTGACGGGCAGCCAGCTGCCTACGGGACGTAACTTGATACCCTATACTGTCTCTACACTGAGCAACACCCAGTTGGAAGCCACAGGGCAGACGCAGTTGCTCTCGGCCATCTCGGTGGAGGTGCCGGGGCTGTTTGTGTCGGAGAGGAACATATTGGGCTACGGCATAAGCAACGGAGGCTCGGGCGGCATCAAGATACGCGGCGTGGGAGGCAACCCCACCAACGCGGTGCTGATGATGGTAGACGGGCAGCCGCAGTTTTCAGGCATCTTCTCCCACCATGTGGCCGACTTCTACGGCATAGAGAATGTGGAACGCGTGGAAGTGCTGCGCGGGCCGGCTTCGGTGCTCTACGGTTCCAACGCCATGGGCGGCGTCATCAACGTGATTACCCGCAATGCCGGCAGCGACGGCGCGCACGCCACCATCTCCTCGCAGTTGGGCTCATACAACACGTGGCAATCGGCCTTGACTTTCACCGCGCGCAAGGGCAAGTTCTCCTCGCTGCTGTCGGCCGGATACGACCGCACGGACGGCGTGCGCAAGAACTTCGACTTCAAGCAAAGCCATGTCTATGCCAAGGTGGGATATGACGTGAGTGACACATGGAAAGCGCGCGTAGACTTCTCGCTGATGAACTTTACAGGCAACGACCCCGTGTACGCCACGCTGAGCGACCCCGCGTCGACGGACATCTACCACCAAGACATCATCCGTGGAGAAGCCTCGTTCTCGGTGGACAACCATTACCGCCGCAGCAACGGCAGCGCGCGCGTCTACTACAGCTACGGCAACCATTTCGTGGACGACCCCGACCACTTCCACAGCTTGGACGACCGCTTTGGCATCACCCTTTATCAAAACTTCCGTCCGTGGCGGGGCGCCGACGCCACCGCCGGGCTCGTATACACATCTGACGCTGCCGACGAAGA
>JAJPYW010000246.1 GCA_021204715.1 Prevotellaceae bacterium | reverse complement strand
TTCTCATAATTTAAACCTCCTAAGTCTTGTGTCCAACTTTTGGGGTTCACTTCAACCCTACAAACTCGAGTTTCTACATCTACAAATTCGAATTCCTACATCCTGTCGAATGTTATCGTTGTAACCCCCGCACGGTGGCCGGCAGTTTCCGGGAAAACGCGCGCGGACGTGCGCCTATATATAAGGTAACGTCTTCCTTTCTGCTTGGAAAAACCTTCTCGATGAATATGCAGTGCAACCCATATATATAATGTATCGACTTTTACAAACGTTATATGCCGTCATTCCGGCCTTTTTGCGGCTTTAAGGCCAATATTTGTTTGAATTTCAAAGCAAAATAAAGATTTTACTTGGTAAATTGTTTTTTTTGCGTTATCTTTGTCACTTCATTCATTTAAAGGAAGCGGATGAAAGATTTCACCAAAGAGGGCGTGGTGGTGCAGAAGACAACGTGCCGCACCGACGACGGGCAAGAGGAGATACACCTATTGCTCTCGATGAACTATTGCTTTACCGATGATTACGCTTCCCTTCTTGCATCCTTGCTTGCCGTGTGTGAGCGCGAGGCCGAAGCGGCCGGCGCGGCAACGATATTCCAGCGCTTTTTCGTGCACGATGCGGATGTTTGGCAGTCGGTGATTGACACCGCGCTTTCCACGAAGCCGCAACGGGCGGTCTCCATTGTGGAGCAGCCGCCGGCCGACGGCAGCCAAGTGGCTCTTTGGGCTTATTTGGCCACCGGCGTTGCGGTGACGCACACCGCCGAAGGCTTGGTCGTGGCCCAGGGCAGGCACTATATGCAGATATGGGCCACGAACATGGTGGCCCAGGGTACCAATTCGCGGGAGCAGACCATGCGGATATTCCACCGTTACATCCGTCAGTTGGAGTGCCACAGCATGACGCTCGAAAGCCATTGCCAACGCACGTGGATTTTCGTGGACGACATAGGCCGCCGCTACCGCGGCATGGTGGAGGCGCGCAATAATGTCTTCGACAAAGAACGGCTCACCGCCGACCGTCACTTCATTGCCAGTACGGGCATCAGTGGCGCCAACGCTTTGCCCGATTCTTACGTGATGTTTGATGCCGTGGCTTATCAAGGGCTGGCACGCGAGGACATCCGTTACCTGCATGCCACCGCGCGCATGAACCGCACCAGCAGCTATGGGGTGCGCTTCGAGCGGGGCGTGGCGCTCGACTTGAACGGGTTCCACCAAGTGTTCATATCGGGTACGGCCAGCATCGACCAAGAGGGCAAGGTGGCCCATGCGGGCAACGTGCTTCTGCAGACCGAGCGTTTGATGGGCCACGTGGAGGCGTTGCTTGCCGAGGCTGGCTGCACGGTGAAGGATATTCAGCAGGCGCTTGTCTACCTGCGCGACAAGGCCGATTATGACAAGGTAACCCAGTGGCTGGATACCTATTATCCGCAGTTGCCTTGTCTCCTATTGCACGCACCCGTCTGTCGCCCCGACTGGTTGGTCGAGGTGGAATGTATGGCAGGCAAGTAGCCCTTTTTCTATACCATTTTAAACATACACGGTTATTTATGGTTTTTTATTTCGCTATCGGGTAGCGGAAAGGCACGTATATGGAAAATAATGTGTATTTTCGCACGCCCAAAAATACTAATTGGCATCAAGAAGGAAGATAGATTATGACGGAATTCGAGAAGATGAAGAGCGGGCTGCTCTACGACTATTCTGACAAGGAGATAAGCGACAGCTTGGAACATGCCAAGCGGTTGTGCGCGCGGTTGCAAACGGTCAGCATCTACGACCGGTGTTACCGCGAGTTGATAGAGGAGCTTATTCCGGGAATACCCAAGGACAGTGCCGTGTGCCCGCCATTCAGCTGTGGATACGGTCATAGGATTACGATAGGACACAACGTATGGATAAACTTCGGCTGCACCATGCTCGACAGCGGGGGCATCACCATTGGCGACAACGTGCTCTTGGGACCTAACTGCCAGCTCTACACGCCACAGCATCCTTATAACTACCGCGAACGGCGCAAGCCCATTGAGACGGCCTATCCCATTACCATAGGCGACGACACTTGGTTAGGCGGCGGCGTGGTGGTGCGTCCGGGCGTCTCCATAGGCAAACGTTGCATCATCGGCGCGGGCAGCGTGGTGGTGCACGACATCCCCGACGACTGCTTGGCGGTGGGCAATCCGGCGAAGGTGAAGCACCGTATTCCACACGAGAATGAGGAAGAGGAATAGTAGATATGTAAAACGTCAGTAGCGTGAAGCCGACAGGCTTCACGCTACTGACTGTTTATAGGGGATGTATGCGTTTATAACGGATATCCGTCAAAATCATAAAGCAACGTGGAGAGATAACGCTCGCCCGTATCGGGCAGCAACGTGACAATCCGCTTGCCGGCATGCTCGGGCAGCCGGGCGAGTTGCAAGGCAGCCCATGCCGCCGCGCCCGAGGAGATGCCCGTGAGCACGCCTTCGGTCAAGGCGAGCTCACGGCCGGTGCGCAAGGCGTCGTCGTCGGTCACACGGATTACTTGGTCTACCAAGTGGGCCGCGTATATCTTGGGCACGAAGCCCGCGCCGATGCCTTGTATCTTGTGCGCGCCCGGCTTGCCGCCTGAAAGAACGGGCGACGCGTCGGGCTCCACGGCCACGATGTGTATCTTCGGATTGTGGGCTTTAAGTCCCTTGGCCACTCCGCTCACGGTGCCCCCGGTGCCCACCGAGGCCACGAAGATGTCCACGTTGCCGTCGGTATCTTCCCATATCTCACGGGCGGTGGTACGGGCATGCACGGCAGGGTTGGCCGGGTTGGTGAACTGTCCGGGTATCATGGCGCCCGGTGTGGCCTTGCGCAGTTCTTCGGCCTTGGCAATGGCACCGGCCATGCCTTGCGCGCCCGGTGTGAGCACCAACTCGGCACCCATCGCCTTCAACAGGCTGCGGCGTTCCAAGCTCATGGTGTCGGGCATGGTGAGTATCACACGGTAGCCTTTCACCACCGCCACCCATGCCAAGCCCACGCCCGTATTGCCGCTCGTAGGCTCTATGATAACGGCGCCGGGTTTTAGTGCTCCCTGCGCTTCGGCCTCCTCAATCATGGCCAAGGCAATGCGGTCTTTACTGCTGCCGCCGGGATTGAAACGTTCCAATTTAGCGATTACTTGCGCCACGGCGCCATGCTTGGCGGCCAAGCGCGACAGCTCCAACAAGGGAGTGTTCCCGATAAGTTCGGTCAGGTTCTTGTAAATCTTTGTCATCATTGTTTGTATTTGGTGGTTATCTTATATGTGTGCAAAGGTAGGCGATGTAAGGGAAATACGCAACACCGCGCATCCCCTTTAACTTTTTAACTGAGGAAGGGATTGTGTCAAAAGACACATCCCCTTCGGGGAC
>JAJPYW010000119.1 GCA_021204715.1 Prevotellaceae bacterium | reverse complement strand
TGGTTGTGCAACGGGTCGCCCGGTTGAGGCAGGCCACGCGGGTCTCCGGGAGGAAAGTCTCCGCCTGCGGGAATGTCCGGGTCGCCCGGTTCACGGTAATCGGCCTCGGCGTCGCCAATAACCACACCCGTGCCGTCTATGGTACCGTCAGCGGTCTTCATCACCACCTCGGCCTTGCCGTCGCCATCCAAGTCGAACACCATGAACTGCGTGTAGTGCGCGCCCGCGCGGATGTTCTTCCCCAAGTCAATGCGCCACAATTTCTCGCCCGTCAAGCGGTAGCAATCTATGTAGACATTGCCCGTATAGCCATCCTGCGCGTTGTCGTGCGAGTTGGAAGGATCCCATTTCAATATAATCTCATATTCACCGTCACCGTCCACGTCGCCCACGGAGGCGTCGTTGGGGCTGTACTTATAAGGCTGGCCCGCGGGCGTCACACCCTCGGCAGGCACGTCGAGCGGAATATTGATATAGCCGCAAGGCGCGTCGGCAGGCAACGTATAGCTACCGCCCGCATCAGCTATTTCCACGCCGTCCACCACAGGATTCACCGTGTAGACAGCCGCCTGTGTCCCATCGTATGCGTCACGGTAGAACGTACCCGTCGTGGCAGGCACCTCGGCCACTTTCACCCCGTCCCTGTAGACGTTGAACGAAGTCTCCATCGCGTCGGAAGAAAGATAACGCCAAGAGACGGTCACATCCGACGGATTCTCACGGAGCGCCACCACGCCCCTACCCAATTTTTCCCGCTGCAGCCGGGAATAATCGTATGCAGTCTGGGCCATTGCCCCGGCCGTCACGAAAAGCGTCAACAAAACGCCACACAAACATTTAATCTTTATCATAACTTCTATATATATAAAAGATGTCCTATATACCTTATTAATATATGCACACCATACACGTGTCCCTGTCAAAGACACCGCCGTCCATCAGACAAGAACGGCCATCGGCGTCAACTCCTCAACGCCTCCACCTCGTCGGGCGTCAACGGAATCTTCTTTCCCAAGCGGCGCGCGCCCGTCTCCGTAATCAAGTAATCCTCCTCGTTGCGTATGCCGCCGAAGTCGCGGTAAGCCTCCACCTTGTCGTAGTTGATGAAGTCCTTGAACAAATTCTTCCCCTGCCACAAATCAATCAATTCAGGAATGAAGTAGATACCCGGCTCCACCGTATGCACAAAGCCCGGCTGCAACGGGATGGCCAGCCGCTGGCTCTTGCGGCCGAACTGCGTGCTCTTGGGCTCGCCGTCGTAGCCCACCCAGATTTCGCCCAAGCTCTCCATGTCGTGCACGTCCAATCCCATCATGTGTCCCAATCCATGCGGATAGAACAGCGCGTGGGCACCCTCGCGCACGGCATCCCCGGCATCGCCTTTCATCAAGCCCAAGTCTTTCAACCCCTCCACCATCACGCGGGCCGACAGCTCGTACACATCCATATAAGGGATGCCCGGCCGCAACGCCTTCACCGACTCGATGTGCATGGCGTTCTGTATCTCGTACACCGCGCGCTGGCGCGGCGTGAACTGCTTGCTTGCCGGGAAAGTCGACGACATGTCGCCGCAATACCCCGAAGGCAGCTCGGCGCCCGCGTCTATCAAGAAGAGGTCGCCCTCCTTCACCCGGTTGTTGTAACCGTGGTTGTGCAGCGTCTGGCCGTCTATGGTGGCTATGCTGGCAAAGCCCAATTCGCAATGCTGCATGGCGGCCACCCGCCTCAACTCGGCCTCCACTTCATACTCATACATGCCGGGACGCAACATCTTCATGGCCGCGATGTGCATGTCGGCCGTCACGTCGCACGCCTTCTCAATCTCGGCAATCTCCTCGGCCGTCTTCACATTACGCTGCGCCACCACCGCGCGGATAAAAGGAACGGAACCCTCTTGGTGCGAAGGCGGAATACCCAACCAATCCATCAGCTTCAACTTATGCTCGGGGCGGTAAGGCGGCAGGTAGTGAATGGTCTGCCCCCGCTGGATGGCCCGGTGCAGGGAGTCGGCCAGCGCGTTGGAAGGACGCGTCTCCCGCACCCCCACCGCGTCGCTCTTCTCGCGCAGCGTAGGTTGCACGCCCATCCACACAACATCGTCAATGGTCAGTTCATCACCGAAAATAATCTCCTTGTCTCTGTCAATGTCTATAATGGCCGAAAGACCGGCTGCCGAAAGGCCGAAATAGTATAGGAAAGTGGAATCCTGCCGATAGCGGAACGTATTATCCTCATAATTCAATCCCTGCTCGTCGTTTCCCAAAAAGAGCAGCACGCCCGAGCCCACTTTTTTTTTCAACACGGCCCGTCGCTGCACGTATGTTTCTTTTGCAAACATGATGTTTTTTGTTGTTGGTTTCTATGCTTGCAAAGATACATAAAAATACGAATCTAACTACACTTACACCCAAAAAGTGAAGTGCGACGGCAAAAAAGTTATCCCTGAAACCTTTACATCAGCCGGCAACAGCAGGCACGCGGCTTTCCACCATACGTCTCTTGAGCCTGCGGTAAAGGAAAAAGAACGCCGGAATCAAATACAGGTCGGCAGCTATCCAAGCCAACGGGTCGCCGAAGCACACGGCGACGAAGCCAAAGGCGGGAACGGCAAGAACACTCACCAAGATACGCGCTATCATCTCCGACACCCCCGAGAAAATAGCCAAGTTCGTGTACCCCACACCCTGTATGGCGTAGCGCAACACCGACAACAACCCCAATGCCGGGAAGAAATAGCAAGCCACGTGTATGAACTGCACCGTGTCGCGCAATATCTCCGTCTCCCCCTTGTCCACGAACAACAGCGCCAAGAACTTGGCACCCGGCATCAGCACCACGAAAGAGAAAACCGAATAACACATAAACAACAGCACGCTCGCTTTCACGCCCGTCCATATACGGTCCACCTTGCCCGCCCCGTAGTTCTGCCCGCAATAAGTCGCCATGGCCATGCCCAAGCTGTCGAGCACACAAATAAAGAACATCTTGATGCGCACCGCCGATGTAAAAGCCGCCACACACGCCGTGCCCAAGGCGTTGTTGGCACTCTGCAACATGATGCTGCCTATGGCCGTGATGGAAAACTGCAACCCCATGGGCACACCGATATAAAGCAACGTCCGCGCCAGCTTCGGCCGGTACCGCCGTTCCTTGGGCGTGCTCCGCAAGATGTCAAACGAGCGGTGCATATAAATGTAACACAGCGCCGCCGACAAGCCCTGCGAGAACACCGTGGCCACGGCCGCCCCCACCACGCCCCAACCCAACGTCAAGATGCAGAACAAGTCGAGCAAGATGTTCAGCACCGTCGAGAAGAGAAGGAACCAGAAGGGCGTTTTGCTGTCGCCCAAAGCGCGTATAACGCTCGAAAGCAAGTTATAGAAAAAAGTACAAGGAATACCTATGAAGATAACAAGCAGGTACCGGTAAGCCCCCTGCAATATACTCTCCGGGGTGCGCATCAGCCGCAAAATGTCCATGCAAAGCAACCCCGTCACCAAGGCAATCACCACCGACATCACCACCGTCAGCTTCAAGGCCACCGCCACGTAGCTGCGCATGGTGCTGTAGTCCCTCGCCCCGAACTTCTGCGCCACCGGAATGGCGAAGCCGCCGCAACAGCCGTTGCAAAAACCCAATATAAGGAAAATCACCGACGAGCTGGCACCCACCGAAGCCAGCGAGTTTATCCCCAAGAACTTTCCCACGATCGCCGCGTCCACCAATGAATAAGTCTGCTGCAATATATTGCCCAATAAGAGCGGCAGGGTGAACTTTACAATCAGCGGCAGCGCGGCACCACTTGTCATCTCTTTAGAACTTGCCATACACCAGCGGTTTCATTTTCAAAACGCGTGCAAAGGTACGAACAAAGGCACTAAAAAAGGAGACTGCTCTCTTTAAAATACTTAATTATCCCAAACTTCCCGCCCCGAAAACTTGCCAATCAAAAAGAGATTCAGGTACTTTGCACACAGTAAGTGCTGCAAACAACCAATTTATTTATATAATATGAACAACAAGCATCAAAAACTCATCGGGCTGGCATTGGCCGCCCTGCTGACAAGTTCCTACGGTATTTGCCAGAACCCTACTGACGAAGCCGGTGTTCCCGCCGGCCCCATACCCGGCGTAGGCCGTCCCATGCCCGACAACCCCGGCAAGCAACCCGATGCCGCGCTGCAAGCCGTCTTGGACGAAACCCTGAACAAGTTCATCCAGTGCACCTACACCGACGCCGAAACAGGGAAAACCATGGAGTACAACTTGTTCATCCCCGAAAGCTACGACGACAAGACAGCGTTCCCGCTCATCCTCTTCATGGGCGACGCCAGCACCGCCCGCCGCGAAGTCACCGTTCCCCTCACGCAAGGCTATGGCGGCGTGATATGGGCCACGGCTGCCGAACAAGCCAAGCACCCCTGCTTCATCGTCGTGCCCCAGTACACCACCGTCACGGTGAACGACAACTTCAATACAAGCTATGAAGTAGAGATGACCATCCGCCTTGTTGAATACATCTGTTCCCAGTACACCATCGACACGAAACGCCTCTACACCACCGGCCAGTCCATGGGCGGCATGATGTCCATGTACTTCAACGTGGCCCATCCCAAGTTCTTCGCCGCCTCGCTCTATGCCGGCTGCCAGTGGGACACCACCAAGATGGCCTCCTTCGCCACCGATTCCTTCATCTACGCCGTAGCCGGCGGCGACGAGAGAGCCAGCGGCGGCATGGCCGCTTTAAGGAAAGTACTCGAAGCCGAAGGCAAGCAGATAAGCTCGGCCGAGTGGAGCGCCAAGTTGCCCGAAGAAGAACAGAAAGCCAACACCCTGAAGCTCCTCTCCGAAGGAAACAACGTCAACTTCATTGTCCTTACCAAAGGCAGCGTCCTGCCCGAAGGCTACACGGGCCATCCCGGTGGCGAGCACATGCACTCCTTCGACTACATCTACCGCCTCGAAGCCGCCAGAGACTGGATATTCCGGCAGCGGTTAGAATAAAGGCAGCCCTATTATTTACCGCTCGTTTTGGTGAAAAAATAAACCGTACCCCATATAATCGGGGAACGCCGTATCACAACTTACAAGAAGGGCCCGGTCGGTAATGGCTTGCGCAATGATAAGCCTGTCCGCCGGGTCCCTGTGTTCTTTGACAAGCGGCAATTCATCCATTGCATTGAGATGCTTCTCCGTAATGGGGACAATCTCGATACCGAAATCACGAATCATGTCCACAATGGCCCTTCTCTTGCCATTAATCTTATTACGTTTGAAAATCTTACCTATATGCCTCAAATGAATCACTTCTTTTACACATTCTGTACTTGTAAAAAGAACATTCCCCGGGTCGGCAATCAACTCATCTGTGTCTCTATTTATACTGTCCCTGTCGTTGGTCAGTAAAAATATGACGATATTGGTATCAAGATATATTCTCATTGCATCACGGCATCCCAATCGGCTACCACATAATAATCATCATCTTCTTTATCATCCGCTAATAGCCATTCGCCGATTTTGTTCAGCTTCTTGGGCAGCAACGCTCTTTTCTCCTCATACGTAAGCTCGCTCCACTTCTTCTTTTTCAGTTCGGCAATCTCCTCGGGCGTAAACACCCTTTTGTTTTCATCTTTAGCATCCATAGTCATCAAATTATACTCAATTCAACAATATCGTTACGTTTATATGAAAGTAAATCATTCCGCAACTATTATACGTGCAATACACTCCGTGCCACACACAATACAAAAGTACGAAATTAAACTTTATAAAACAAGGTTAAGCGGCAATTTTTCGCCATGACAGTGTTCAAGCAAGCTTGCACTGCTCATTTGGCTTAACGAAATCGTTAATAATCATTCGGTTGTAAAATAACTCTTAAACTTGTGACACCTGTGACACCGGTCCTGTATTATTTTACTATATATGTCGAATTAATATAGGTACCCTTATAAGGGGTATATAATTAATACGACAACCTATATATAAAGGTACAAAACAGGTGTCACCGCTGTCACATCACTTGTCGACATTTTCAAACCGTCAACTTGTTTTACTAAAATAGGAGGATAGTTTTCGACAAGGAGAGTTCAATGTATTCGACAAGATGAGTCGAATGTATTCATGGTTCCCGGTCGAATACATAAAACTGTTTTAAGATAAAACCGTTTAAGCACACGGTGCAACGTGGCTTAAACGGTTTAAAAATCCCGATGCTTGTTCTATCATAAAGCCTTTACCCCAACGTCAAGCCCGGGGTTCAAGCACCAAGAACAGCTACTCCTTGATACAGATATCAAACCGGTCGCCTTCGGCATCGATGCGAAGTTCGTGTTTGCCGGCATCATAGTTCCAAGCGGCGGCGTTCCTCACGTCCGTCACCTCGGGCATATCCTTCAAGATAAACGTGAACGGGCGGGCAGCCGCGGCGTCCACGCGCAACTCGCCTATGTTCTCGTCGTAACCCACAAGGCAATCCTCGTATTCCACGCCCTCGCCCGTGGGCAAGTGCAACAACCGGCTCGTGTTCCCGTTGGGATAAACCACCACCACCTGCCGGCCGCTCATCGAAGCGTCGCCAAGGCCCGTCACATCGTCCGTAATGCAAAGAGGCAGAATCGCCCCCGCCTTCACAAAGAGCGGGAAGCGTTCCAACGGATACGTCTCCTCCACGAGCGAGCCGGCCGCATACCGCCTTCCGCTGAAGAAATCAAACCACTCCCCGTCGGCAGGCAGGTGGAACGCCACGCTGTTGTTCTCCGAAGTTATCGCCTTGGTAAACAAGCAGTCGCCCAACTGGTGGCTCTCCTCTTCAAACGAAGCGTTCTTTATCAAAGAGCCGCCCCGCAAGTGCGCGTCGACCACCGTCGAGAACAGATAAGGAACCAACTCGTAGTGCAGCTTCACGCAATAGCGGTAAATGTCGGCCACGTCCTCGCCGTGCCACCATGGCAAGTGGTTGGTAAAAGCGCCGTTCTCGCCGCCGTTAATCATGCAAGCCGTCATCGCGCCAAACTGGGCGTAGCGCACAAACTGCTCTTTCGAGGCGCGGCTTACATAAAAGCCGCCCACCTCGCAGCCCGGCGCCCCGTAGCCCCGTTTGGCCGAAATATATATATTCTGTATCTGTAGTTTCAAGCCATGCCAGTCGCCCATGAAGTCGCCGCACCAGCCCAACGGCACCTTGTCCAAGCCGGCATAATAACCCCCTTGGTGCGAGTAGGGCCGGGCGATGATAATTCCGGCGGGATTCCTCCCTACTGTGTAGTCAAACATCGCCTTGTAGTAATAGGGGCGGAACTGCTCGTTGCTCAACTTGCCTATCGACGTGTCGATGAAATCGCCGAAGAAATATTCCCCTTGGTCCACCTTCCAGCCATACACGCCGTCTATGAACACCTTGTCAAGCTGTTTATACCACCACTCGGTAGCCTCCTTGTTGGTAAAGTCTATGTGCACGCCCTTGCCCTTCCACCAGTTGTGCGGCTCGCCGTTGTTCACGGCATAGCCCTTGGCCACCACCTCGTCATAGACCTCGCATTTCTGCAGCGGCGTGTCCTTTCCCTCGATGTTCACAGCCCCCGTCAGCCACAGCAGCACCTTCACGTTTTCATCCTTGAAATGATTAATCATCCCCACCGGGTCAGGATACCGCCGCGTGTCCCAATTGAAGTCATTATACCCCGTAGACCACGGGCTGTCGATAATCACCGCCCCCACCGGGATGTTTCGTTGCAGATAACCGTCCACCAAGGCAATGGCCGCGCCCGACGTGTTGATGCTGTCCTCCCAAGCGATGTGCCCGAAAGCCCACGCCGGCGTAACGGGCGGGTTCAGGGCCGCTTTAGCTGTTACCATACTGTCCTCCCTGACGAAGTCACGGAAAGGTGGCGGCGTAAGGGGCTGATTCTGATTCTGTGCCCGCAGTTGCACGCTGCCTGCACCCAAAATAACAAAAAAAGCGGATAAAATAAGTTTTCTCATAATATAATGTTTTTAAATATACGCACCTTGCCATCATGCCGCAGGGCAAGCCGACAAGCCCTTTTCGCATGATTTAATAAACAAATCTACAGAGATTTATCTCACATCCAAAACCTTTCAGCAAAGAACTTACCAAGCACACCCATTTTTTGATTTAAATCAAGGAAGGAGCGTGCATGCTCCGATAATCCGGCCTTGGATAGAAAGTTACTCCGGCACCTGCCGGGGTTACACTCTGTGGCACCGCCATCCCCTTCAAAGCAGCCTTTTGTATAAGCCGATAGAGACAAAGGCGTCGCCCTCAAGCATAAACGCCAATATAAAAGTCGCTACAGCGGCCTCAAAAAAGAGCGCTGTAGCGACCTCTATTGATTTATACACTCACTACATCTCAGGTGTACTTTAGTTCATGAAATCAGTACAACTCATTTTGTGTCCAGTTGCTCGAAAGCTGGATCTGGTCGTATGGAATTCCAAACAGCACCGCGGCCGATTTCCCCGTCCACTTCCAAGTGCAAGGCGTGCCGGTGGTATCCGTCGCATTGCTCACCGTCATGCCATTGTCACTTGACTGGAGTGAAGGATTAAGCCCCTGGGTACGATGGGCGTAGTGCTCCTCCATCACTGTTGTGATTCTTCCCGTGCGCACCAAGTCGAACCACCTGTGTCCCTCAAAACACAATTCCAGCAGCCTCTCATTCTCAATGGCCAAGCTCATGTCGTCCTGCGTGGTGGCTGTGGTATCGTCCAATCCGGCACGTGTCCTTACCATATTCAGATACGCTGCGGCCGATGACACACTGCCAGTCTCATTCAAACATTCAGCATACATCAACAGCACGTCGGCATAGCGGTAAATGATATTGTCGTTGCCGCTGACGCACTCTATCAAACCTTCATTGCCAAAGTCAAAGTATTTCAATGTGGTAGGCATGTAAGTATATCCTTCATCCGTAATATCCACCTCATCACTTGCCACAGAAATGTACTCATTATTGTAAATCCCGTTGTATGCCAATTTCTGGAAACGTTGATCATTCTCGTTGGCTTTGAATGTATTGTAAAGTTCCCACGTCATCAGGACACAACTGGTGCCTTGTGCGACAGTGATTGAGGATCAACTTCCATCCGAATAGACGTAGGCGGGTTGGTCGGTAGGCACGGCGGCCGGTATGCAACGTCCCATAAGCTCATTGTCCACCACGGTGGCACCGTTGTTGTATTGGGCTGCGAAAATCACCTCTTTCCCCATGGGGTTGTCCGAAGCATATATCTGCAATACATCGTCTTCCAATCCCAACTCGGCCGGGTTCTGGCCGGCATAACTAATCACATTCTCCAAAGAGGTTTTTGCCGAGCTGAAATCTTGCAATGTCATGAAGACATCCGCCTGCATGGTATAGGCCGCTATTTTGGTGGCACGCCCTTGCATGTTGCTGGCAGAATAGCTGTTGGGCAGATTGGTTATCGCGTTTGCCAAATCCTCTTTTATCTGGCTGTACACCTCGTCCACGCTGTTCCGCTCATAATCGTAGAGCGTGGAATAGTCGTCAATGGGCGTTGTCGTAATGGGCACAGCGCCAAACAGCCTTACAAGTGTGAAATAGGCGTATGCCCTCAGGAAACACGCCTCACCTTCATACTGTTCCCTGTTCGTCTCCGAAGCGTTGTCTATATTCTTAAGGACGTTGTTGCAACGGTTTATTATATAAAAACACTCTTCCCAAATGTCGCTGGTAAAGCTTAAAGTAGCGTCCCATGAACATTCATTCAGGCTGATGCGGTCCGTAGCGTTGTTCTTTTTGTAGTTATACGCCTCGTCGGTAGCCACACTGTTCACATTGATCAGGTTCAATGTAAGGTCCTGCAGTTGATAGTAGCCGTTCAGAAGAATATTCTGCAGCTCCGAGTCATCTCGCATATACGTCTCCATTTGCATGGAATCTGAAGGATAACGGTCAAAGAAGTCGTTTTTACAAGCCGTATATGTAATGGATGTTATGGAAATGACCGCAAATATTATCAAGTTATTGAAAGTTTTCATGCTGTAACCGTTTTAAAAGTTGAAATTAAGACCAAAAGTAAATGTTCTTGCGATGGGGTATCCACCAAAGTCCACACCATTGTTAATCGCCGAGTTACCTTCATAGTTAGCCTCTACAGAATAACCGGGATAGCTGTCGAAAGTCCACAAATTCTGTATATTGGCACTCACACGCAGGCTCTCTATCATCATTTTCTTGCAGAACTTTTTGGGCAATGTATATCCCAAGGACACATTACGGATACGCAGGAAACTTGCATTATAAAGATACCTTGTAGAAGCTATGATGTCGCTGCTCATATTGGCCGAGCCGGCTTTTTGCGACTTTCCGTTTCCCGGGTCAGAGGCCGACTTCCACCGTCCTAATCCCGATTCCTTCAGCACATTGTCATCGTAGCGGTTCAAGGTAAAAGCGCGCGCGGCCGCATAAATCACCTTGCCTCCACTTTGCCCGTCTATGTTTACAGCCAAATCGAAATCCTTATACTTGAAATTATTGTTCCATCCGAAGGTGAAATTAGGCTGGTAGTTGCCCACCAACTGATAGTCGTTCACATCGATGGTGCCGTCGTTGTTGTAATCCTCAAATATCAAGTCGCCTAAGTCCTCTGTACCGTATTTGGCATATTTGTTCAAGTCTTCCTCGGTGTTGAACGTCCCTATGACTTTCAACATATACATGTCGCCCATGGGCCGTCCCACATAGTTCCTTATCACATCGCTCCATTTGTTTCCGGCCGATTCGTTTTCAAGATAGGTCTGGTTATTGGCTAACGACAGAATCTTGTTTTTGTTCTTCGACCAGCTGATTGTCGTGTCCCAGGAGAATTTCCCCTTGAACGGCATGGCCGACACTTGTATTTCCACACCTTTGTTCCCAATCTGTCCGGCGTTCATGTAAACGCTGCCGGCTATGCCGTTGAAGTTGGGAATATTGGCCGGCATCACGATGTCACTGGTTCTCTTGTACCAGTCTATTTCCACTGTCAACCTGTTGAACACGCCTATGTCGACACCCACGTCTATCTGTTTGTTCTTTTCCCATCCCAATTTCCTATTAGAATATCCGCTGGGGTAATAAGTGGGCATCGCCGTGGTGCCGAATATCACATTCTCGTTGGAACTAAGGGTGGATATCCATGCATAATTATCACCAATCTGGTCATTGCCGGTAACGCCATAGCTTGCGCGCACTTTGGCGATGTCCAGCCAGTCTATGTCTTTCATGAAGTTCTCTTCGGTGAGGTTCCATGCCAACGAGCCCGAATAGAACCATCCGGCGCGCTTGTCGGGGCCGAACTTGCTGGAACGGTCGCGGCGCACGGAAGCCGAGACAACATACTTGTACTTATAATCGTAGATGGCGCGGGCAAACATCGCGTCGAACACATAGTCGGTGTTTTCAGAAGATCCGTTCCACAGTTTCGCCCCGTTCACATTGGTGATGGTTGTATTGTCGTATGCCACCGGGTTGTCGGAGTCGGTACGGTCTTCTTGCTTCACACTGAAGGCGTTGTTGTACTCCATATCATAACCAATCATGGCATTGATATGATGCTTCTCTTTGAAGGTGGCGTCGTAGGTGGCGGTGGTCGACCAATAGGTGTTATAGCCGAATCCTGACAGACGGTAGGCTTTAATGCTGGTCAAGTCGGGCGTCGACTTGTTGCCGGTATAACTTGAGCCAAGCAAGTAGGCCGACTGGTAGTAGTCTTCTTTGGCCGAATCTGTCGTAAGATTTACCGATGTGCGCAGTGTCAAACCTTTAACAGGCTTCACCTCTAAATAAGCGTTGGCCATGGTGCGGATAGACCATCGGTCATTCCGGTTCTCCAACAAATTGGTAACAGGATTGCGAAGTTGGCTGTTGAGCCCCCAATCGGGATAATGCTGGGCAATCTGGGTATAATCGCCGTTATCTTGATAGACGGGAAGTATGGGCGGCATACACAATGCCTCCGCGATGATGCCCGTCACGTCGTCGGTGTTTCCACCGGTAGGATCCTGAGCACGCTTCTTGCTGTAAGTCGTGTTGAAATTGGCTCCCAACTTTACTACCTTCGAGAGGTTGGCCTCAAACCCGCCTTTTATGCCCACTCTTTTATAGAATGAATTCAACAAGATGCCGTCCTCATACTGGTAATTGGCCGAGAAATTATATTTTAATTTGTCGGTACCTCCCGTAACGGTCGCTGTGCCTCTATAATTGAGCGCGTTGCGGAATATGGCGTCTTGCCAGTTGGTGTTCAAGTAATTCCCGCTTTGTTTCATTTGTGTCAGCTCGGGATAGCCCGAGATAGTGCCGTTGTTTTGGCGCGCCTCGATAATCATGTCCAAATAATCATCGGCCTCGAGTACATCCACGTAGCGTTCAGGGGCGCTCCAACCCACCTGTGCCGTGAAGCTCACTTTCGCTTTCCCCTCTTGTCCTTGTTTGGTAGTGACCATAATCACACCATTACCGGCCTTGGAACCATAGATAGCCGAGGAAGCCGCGTCTTTCAATATTTGAATGTCGGCGATGTCGGAAGGGTTTATGTTGTTGAAGAGTTCCGCGTCTGTAGTGGGATAGCCGTCTATAACGAACAAAGGATCGTTTCCACTGTTTATGGAGCCCGCTCCCCTGACGCGGATGGCCGGCGTCGCTCCCGGCTCGCCGCTGATTTGCTGTATTGAAATACCCGAGGACATGCCCACCAAGCTTTGCGATATGTTGGATGTAGGCATGTCGGCTATCTTCCCGCCTTTTACAGTAGAGATGGCGGTAGATACAGAACGCTTCTGTATACTTCCGTAGCCAATGACCACCACTTCCTCAAGCGATTCTTCCTCTTCTTCCAATACAACGCTGATGGGGCCGTCTTTATTGACATTAATCTCTTGGGTGATGTAGCCTATATAAGAAATGACCAAAGTCCCTTGGCCGTTCATCGAGATGCTGAACTCGCCATCTAAATTGGTAGTGGTGCCATTCGTGGTGCCTTTTTCTAAAACCGTTGCGCCTATAACGGGATATCCGTTGGAATCCATCACACTTCCGGTGACTTTCAACGGAGTGGTTTGCTGCGTCTTGTTTGTCGTTTGATTGCCGGGGTTGATTTGCCTCGCATACATCCCTGTTGTACAGAATGAGGCAAATGCACTGACAAGAAATAAAATACATAGTCTTGTCAACAAAGGAGACTTGCCAAAGGAGCTTCGTAAAGGTTTCTCCATCTCCTCAAAGTGGTTGTTAAAAGAGTGCTGCATATTATTAGCTGATTTAATTTAAATAAAAGATTTTTAGATGGTTAAATGAGCAGTGCACGCTTGCTTGAACACTGCCATGGCGAGAAGTTGTCGCATGAAATGCAACCATACAGTTCCTCTCTTGCGAAGGGATGTGCCAATCTCTTCCGCAAGTTTTAAAGCTAAGGTGGGTGCATAGATTTCATAACTACATACAATTAAGGTAAAACGATAATAATTCAATTTCATTTGTTTAACATGAGGCAAGTATATAAAATTTATATACAAATTCCAAAACAAACGCAAACAAAATCACCTTTGAAACGTATTATTCTTGATTTAAATCAAGTGGAGAGCACAATTGCCCTGCTTCTTATCAAATAATACACCGCCAAGAAATCATATCCAACCGCCACTTTTTATTTACCAACGCATGCACCACATCTTACTTGCGCTTTTGCAAGCGGCATATATTACAATCTACCCGTCAGATGACCTGTATTCCGAAAAAATTGCTTATGTTTGCAGGGTGAAGAACAAGACGAAGTGAATCATGGCGCAGGAAAACACCAAATACTACCCGGTGGGCACACAGACATTCTCCAAAATAAGGGAGGGCGGTTACGTCTACGTGGACAAGACAGAATATGTCTACAGAATGACGCACGCTGACTTATGCTACGTATTCCTGAGTCGCCCGCGCCGCTTCGGGAAGTCGCTTCTTGTCTCCACATTAAAGAGCTATTTCGAGGGAGACAAGGAGTTGTTCAAAGGGCTTGCCATCGAAAGGTTGGAGAAGGAATGGAAGAAGTATCCCGTGCTGCATTTCGACATGAGCACAGCCAAGCACGTGGACAGTGACATACTTATATCCGAGTTGTCGCTGAAACTTTCCCAATACGAACAAATATACGGCCGCGACGAAAAAGAACTTGAGATAAACCAGCGCCTCCATGGGCTCATTAAGAGGGCGTATCTTCAGGAAGGCAAAAAGGTGGTGGTGTTGATCGACGAATACGACGCCCCGCTTTTAGACGTGGCGCACGAAGAGGAGAACCTTCCCAAGCTGCGCAACGTGATGCGCGGTTTCTACAGCCCGCTCAAAGCGTGCGGCCCCTATTTGAGGTTCGTTTCATGACCGGCATCACGAAGTTCTCACAGATGAGCATATTCAGCGAGTTGAACAACATCAAGAACATCAGCATGCTTGAATCCTATTCGGCCGTTTGCGGCATCACCGGGGAGGAGATACTCAACTATATGTCCGAAGGAGTGGACAAGATTGCGGGAAAGATGAAGATTACCCGGGAAGAGTCCTTACAAAGAATAAAGACCATGTACGATGGTTATCATTTCACCTGGCCTTCGCCCGACATTTACAACCCTTTCAGTCTTGTCAACGCCTTTGCCGATGGTAAACGTGGGTACCATTGTGGGTTGAAATACACCCACGAAGGGTTTTCAATAGTCATGGTGTGTTTACGGTTGTGACGATGCTTCGGTCGTGACATGACAACAGTCGAAGGGTTATGTAGTGGATAATGTCAATATTAAAGAACTGCTTCCACCGGCTTTTTTCTGCCAAGCACTTGTCGGAGCGTGTCGTTTTTTTACGCTTTTACTTACAAATCGCGCACTTTTTTCCAAAGTAATTTTCCTGTCTGTTTTTGACCTGATTTTTTATCTTTTCCATAAACGCTTGGCAGCGTCTGGCAGAAATCGATTTCTGTAAATATCTTGAAATAAACATATTACGTAAACCGCTTGGGTCCTCTGCCAAGCATGCCGGCTGTTTTTGCAAACTTTTTGGGAAATGTACACGAAAATAGGCGGGGGTATATACCCCCTACCAATTAATTGATACACGCGCATAAAAGTTTAGCAAAATGGGTGGCATGCTTGGCAGAGATTCTTTAAGCACTTACGAAGTGTCGCTTTATTTTACCACAAGCCGGGCGTTGTGTCGGCTTTCGGTACGGGCAATGTCTGCGCCGGCTCTTGGGAAGTGCGCTCTGCCATTACCCGGGGAGCGGCAATTGTCGGCGCGCGCCTGCTTGAACCCATAGAGGAGATGGAAAAGGAACCGGTACCCTCATCTTCACAGAAATGACCACTTCATCTCTACAGAGATGACCACCTCATCTCTGCAGAGATGACACCCTCATCTTCACAGAGATGACACCCTCATCTTCACAGAGATGACACCCTCATTCATTCGCGATATAAGGATGCTACCGCCACAAAAGAGAATCCATGAACAATGAATAAAAGGCTTCTTGCGCCTTATGACGGCGCAAGAAGGAAGAAGCCGCAAGAAGAAACATACACCTAATCAGAAGTAACATACGGCGAAGTATAAAAATTGTGCATGAACGAAAAAATTTCGGCATTTTATTGAAGCTTTTATTATTTTTTCTATAACTTTGCCCCACTTTAGAGACTTTGTGGTCGGGTAGAAGAATTAAAAAACAAGAAGCCCGCAAGCGGGAATCTAAAGCACCATGAAAATGCTGATAATGATGTGTGTGGCACAGTGGAGAAGCGGAAATGTGAAAGTGTTGCAAGCATAGTGATTGTCAAGTATTCTAATGGTAAGTTAGATGTTTTTAAAATGTGAAATCTACATAAATAGAACATTTCTTTTTAACTTTTATTTTAATGTCTTATGAAGCAAAACTATCTGATGACAGCTGCTTTCGCCCTGCTGCTATTCGCAGGGTGTAGCGAAGAGATGAGAGACCCGGATCCTATTTTTTCGGGCGATGCCGGCGTTAAGGCAAACTTTAGCGCGGTAATTAACGATTTGAGCGGTAGCTCCATGTCTTCTCGTGCCACGGCCACCGCTTGGGAAACAGGCGATGTTATCGGCATCACTTGCGGTACCGGACAGCTCAACATCCCCTACGAGTACTCGGGCGACGCCACCTTCACCGCGGTAAGCTCTACCAACGAGATTTGGATTATGGGCACCAACCCCATGGAAATCTCCGCTTACTATCCTTTCACCGGCGATGCCGGCACCACGCCCGATGCCATCGAGCTCTACACCAGCAGCGACAACGAGGCAACCGAAGAAACGCGCGCCACGCTCGACGTGCTCTATTCCGAGCCGCAGGAAGTCACTTCCGCCAACAACAACGTAACGCTGCCCTTCAGCCACGCCATGAGCCGCATCAAGCTCACGTTCCAAGCAGCCGAAGGATACTCGCTCTCCGACATCCAGCTCTACCTCATCGGCTTGAAGCTGCAAGGTTCGTTCAACACCGCCACCGGCGAGATTACCGTAGACGACGACTCTGTAGACGACAT
>JAJPYW010000219.1 GCA_021204715.1 Prevotellaceae bacterium | reverse complement strand
TATATTGCGCTATGCCAAGGACCGGCAGCGGAAATACCGTGGGTATTTGTTCGAGCGGGTGGGGGAGCTGTTTCTTTCTTTCTACAACCGACACCTGCCTTTCGAGCTGACGGGCGCGCAGAAGCGTGTCTTGAAGGAGATAAGGCAGGATATGGGTTCGGGCAGGCAAATGAACCGCCTGCTGCAAGGCGATGTGGGCAGCGGCAAGACGTTGGTGGCGTTGATGAGCATGCTTTTGGCGCTCGACAACGGCTATCAGGCTTGCCTGATGGCACCCACGGAGATATTGGCCAACCAGCATTACGAAACCATCACGGGATTCCTTGCGGGCATGGACATACGGGTGGAACTGCTCACGGGTTCCATCAAGGGCAAGCGCCGCGAGTCTATCCTTGCAGGTTTGATAAGCGGTGAGGTACATATATTAATAGGTACGCACGCGCTTATCGAGGATACCGTGAACTTCGCCTCTTTGGGGTTGGCGGTGATTGACGAGCAGCACCGCTTCGGCGTGGCGCAACGGGCCCGCCTGTGGAGCAAGAACGTGCAGCCGCCGCATGTGTTGGTCATGACGGCCACCCCCATTCCGCGCACGTTGGCCATGACGCTTTACGGCGATTTGGATGTTTCCGTCATAGACGAGTTGCCGCCGGGCAGGAAGCCCGTGCTCACCATCCACCAGTTTGAGAACCGGCGCGAGACGCTGTACCGCACCGTGCGCCGTCAGATAGACGAGGGACGGCAGGTCTACATGGTCTATCCCCTTATCAAGGAGAGCGAGAAGATAGACTTGAAGAACTTGGAAGAGGGCTACCTGCACATTTGCGAGGAGTTCCCCGATTGCAAGGTGTGCAAGGTGCACGGCAAGATGAAACCGGTGGAGAAGGATGCCCAGATGCAGCTCTTCGTGTCGGGCGAGGCGCAGATATTGGTCTCCACCACGGTAATTGAAGTGGGGGTGAACGTGCCCAACGCTTCGGTCATGGTCATCGAGAACGCCGAGCGTTTCGGCTTGTCGCAACTGCACCAGCTGCGAGGGCGCGTGGGGCGCGGCGCCGACCAGTCTTATTGTATCTTGGTGACGGGCTACAAGATAGCCGAGGATACAAGGAAGCGCATCGAGATTATGGTGCGCACGAACGACGGCTTCGAAATAGCCGAGGCCGACTTGAAACTGCGCGGTCCGGGCGACTTGGAGGGAACGCAGCAGAGCGGCATTGCCTTCGACTTGAAGATAGCTGACTTGGCGCGCGACGGACAGATACTGCAATTGGCGCGCGCGACGGCACGCGATGTGGTAGAGGCCGACCCGAAGGGCGAGTCGCCCCAAAACGAACTGCTATGGAGGCAGCTCAAAGCGTTGCGCAAGACGAACGTGAACTGGGCGGCTATCAGTTGAAGGGGAAAGAAGCGTGTGGAAGAAAGAAGTGGAAAAGTGTATCTTGCATATTGTGAAGAATACAATGTAATCCATTATATGTTGAGAAACATATTCTCTATATCTTTTTTATTTATAGAGGGTTATGCGATCTATTCCATTCCAATGCACGTTTGTTTGTCTAAAAATAGTTAATTATCAGTTTAATTTTAAAAGAAGAGTGTTACCTTTGGAAGATTTTTGAAGACAAGATAGGTATTCGCCTTCGATAAGGATGGTAAAGACGGGTATCGATGATTAAATACGTAGGACGAATGAATTTGAATTGGATCAAAACATCGCTGGTATTAGTGGGCACTATGGTCTGTGCAAATACATTTGCACAAGACTTGTTGGCACGTCAGGCTCCTATTGACAAGAAACTCAAAAGTGTGGATTCTTTGGCTTTGCAGAAACATATCCGTGCGGAGCAATCGCTCTATCCGGGTTTGGATTTGTATCCCAATTGGACCAACGAACATGTACAAGCCTATAACGGCGCCACCATACCTGAAAGCTATACTTTTGATTTGACAGGTTTCGCCATGCCCACCGAGCACGACCGTCTTACTGACTTCTTCGGTTACCGTCCGCGCCGCCGCAGGATGCATTACGGATTGGACATCAAAGTCTATGTGGGCGATACCATCCGTTCTGCTTTCGATGGCAAGGTGCGCATCGTTAAGAACCAAGGACGCCAAGGATACGGCAAGTATGTGGTCATCCGTCACGACAACGGGTTGGAGACCGTCTACGGGCATTTGTCCAAGCAATTGGTTGTAGAAAATCAATTGGTGAAGGCGGGCGAGCCCATCGCCTTGGGCGGCAATACGGGACGTTCCACCGGTTCCCACCTGCACTTCGAGACGCGTTTTTTGGGTATTCCCATCGACCCGGCATTGATGTTCAACTTCGAGAAGCAGGATATTGTGGCCGACAGCTATACCTTCCACAACAACGCCAAGAAGTCTTCCGGCTCTTCGCGTGCCGTGGCTACCGGGCAGGGAATGTTCTATAAGGTGAAGAAGGGGGACACGCTGAGCCGCATCGCCGTCACGCAGGGTACCACCGTTGACAAGCTCTGCAAGCTGAACCGCATTACGCGTACCACCATCTTGCGGCCGGGGCAAGTGTTGCGTTGTTCTTAAAACGAGTGAATTTCTTTTAAACGTAACTATTTATATAGTCAGGGCACTTTAATGGTTTTTAGAGTGCCCTCATTTTATTTTGGGCTTCCCCTGCACTGTATTTCTTTAAATATTCGTACCTTTGTCTGTAATTTGTAGGGATATGAAAGATACCAAGCAACAATTCGAGCAGGTTATCGCCATGTGCCGTGACCTTTTCTCCAAGAAACTGCACGATTACGGTTCCGCATGGCGCATCCTGCGTCCGGCATCCGTCACCGACCAGCTTTTCATCAAGGCCAACCGCATCAGGAGCATCGAGACCAAAGGGGTGGCGTTGGTGGACGACGGCATAAAGCAAGAGTTCATGGCCATCGTGAACTATGGCATCATCGGGTTGATTCAATTGGAATTGGGTTATGCCGAGTCGGCGGACCTGACGGCCGATAAAGCATTGGAACTTTATGACAAATATGCCAAACGTTCTTTGGATTTGATGTTGGCCAAGAACCACGATTATGACGAGGCTTGGCGCGGCATGCGCGTCTCTTCTTACACCGATTTGATTCTGATGAAGATTTACCGCACCAAGCAGATAGAGCGCTTGTCGGGCGAGACGTTGGTGTCCGAAGGGGTGGACGCCAATTATATGGATATGATTAATTATTCCGTATTCGGATTGATTAAGATAGAATTTGAATCCTGAAAGGCTACATATTATAAAGAAGGCCGGGGTTAATTTGTGCCGTTTCCTGTTGGCGGCGGTTTTCATTTTCTCCGGTTTTGTAAAGGCTGTCGACCCGTTGGGGTCGTTTTACAAGATTCAGGACTACTTGGCCGCATGGAACATGCTGGCGTGGTTTACGGGCTTCTTGCTGTTGCTTTTCGGTATCGTG
>JAJPYW010000207.1 GCA_021204715.1 Prevotellaceae bacterium | reverse complement strand
TGACGCTGAACGGCGGCTGCATGCACCATGACAACGGCATCTTGGGAGCCGCCGCCTACGACCGTGCCGAAGAACGCAAAGTGGAGTTGCTCAAGGCGGCCGGGTTCAATGCCGTGCGCACCTCGCACAACCCGCCTTCCGAAGCCATGTTGTCTGCCTGCGACCGGTTGGGACTGCTCGTTATCGACGAAGCCTTCGACGGCTGGCGTGAACAAAAAACGTCCTACGATTACGCCACCCTCTTTGACGCGTGGTGGCGGCGCGATGTAGAGACCATGGTGCTGCGCGACCGCAACCACCCCTCCATCTTTTGCTGGAGCGTGGGCAACGAAGTCATCGAACGCAAGAAGTTGGAGATACTCACCACCGCCAAGCGGCTTATAGATTGCGTACACCGCTTGGACGCCACCCGTCCCGTCACATCGGCGTTGGCCTCTTGGGACAGCGAGTGGGAGATATACGATCCGCTTGCCGCCCTGCACGACATCGCCGGCTACAACTACCTGCTGCACTACGCCGCCGCCGACCACCTTCGCGTTCCCTCGCGTCTCATCATCCAGACCGAATCCTACCCGCGCGACGCTTTCATCAACCGGCAGCGTGTGCAAGAGAACAGTTACATATTGGGCGATTTCGTGTGGACGGCGGTAGACTACTTGGGCGAGTCGGGCATCGGCCGCTACTACTATGAAGGAGAAACGCCGGGCGAACATTATGAAGGCACCCATTATCCTTGGCACGGCGCCTGGTGCGGCGACATCGACCTGACCGGTTGGCGCAAGCCCATATCCCACTACCGCGACCTGCTCTACAACGCCGGAAAGAAACTCTACATGGCCGTGCGCGAGCCCGACGGATACTACGGCACCATCCGCGAGACGCTTTGGTCGGTCTACCCCACGTGGGAGAGTTGGAACTGGCCCGGCCACGAAGGAAAGCCCATAGAAGTGGAAGTCTGCTCCCGCTATCCTCAAGTGCGCCTCTACTTGAACGGCGCGCTTGCAGGCGAACAGGCCGTAAGCGAAGCCACCGCCTTCAAAGCCCTCTTCACCCTGCCTTACGAGCCCGGCACATTGGAAGCCGCCGGCGTGGATGCCGAAGGAGTAGAGCGTGAACGCACCCTCCTTGCCACCGCCGCTATCCCTGCCAAGCTGCGCCTCACCGCCGACCGCCTCACCCTGCAAGCCGATGGAGAAGATTTGTCCTACATCACCGTGGAAGTGACGGATGCAGACGGCATCGTGTGCCCCAACGCCGACAACGCCCTTACCTTTTCCGTCAAAGGAGCGGGAACGTTGCTTGCCGCCGGCAACGCCGACCTGCAAGATACCACCTCTTACCCATCCACCCTGCACAAAGCTTGGAAAGGACGTGCCTTGGCGGTGGTGAAGAGCCGGCGACGCAGTGGCAACATCGTGTTGACGGTGAGCTCGCCCGGCCTTCAAAGCGCTGTTGTCACCATCGAGACGAAGCGGACACAGACTGAGTAAAGTGAGCAAGAGAACGCCCGTGCCGCGGTTCCTTCAAGCCATGCAAGCGGTGCGGGCGCGCCTTCACGCCGCCATGAAGGGAAATTGTCGCGCGAAACCATGGGAATACCTTTTTTTTTACCGTCGATTTCCCCTTTTATTCATTAATTTGACTTACATTTGCAACAGTCATGCACAAGGCATGGCCACATAAACATTTACAATCATGATGAAGAAGCAACTCATTACCGCCTTTATGGTTCTCCTTTCCGCGGGAGCCGGCGCGCAGACATTCAAGGAGTGGCTTGACCCAGAAGTCAACGCCGTGAACCGTGCCCCGATGCACACCAACTACTTCGCTTACGAATCCTTGGACGCCGCAAGCCGGGGTGTGAAGGAGACATCCGCCAACTACATGAGCTTGAACGGCATCTGGAAGTTCAACTGGGTGAAGGACGCCGATGCCCGCCCCACCGGTTTCTGGGAGACAAGCTACAATGACAAAGGATGGAACGACATGCCCGTTCCCGGCGTATGGGAACTGAACGGCTATGGCGATCCCCTCTATGTGAACACCGGCTACGCATGGCGCAACCAGTATGAGAGCAATCCACCCATACCGCCCACCGAAAACAACCACGTGGGTTCCTACCGCCGCACCGTCACCGTGCCGGCCGCATGGAAAGGCAAGGACATCATCGCCCACTTCGGCTCTGTCACCTCCAACATTTACCTTTGGGTAAACGGCCGCTTCGTGGGCTACAGCGAGGACAGCAAGTTGGAAGCCGAGTTCGACCTTACTTCCTACTTGAAGCCGGGTGAGCAGAACCTCATCGCCTTCCAAGTGTTCCGTTGGTGCGACGGCACCTACCTTGAAGACCAAGACTTCTTCCGTTTCAGCGGCGTGGCGCGCGATTCCTATCTTTACGCCCGCGAAAAGAAGCGTGTGGAAGACATCCGCGTCACCCCCGACTTGGATGAGAACTATATAAACGGCAGCCTGCGTGTGGACCTCACCCTGAAAGGCGGCGGCACCGTCGACTTGGAGCTATTGGACGCCACGGGCAAGCAAGTGGCCACCGCCACGGCCAAGGGAAGCGGCTCTGTGCAAATAGACGTGGAGAACCCCGCCAAGTGGACCGCCGAGACACCTTACCTCTACACACTGCGCGCCACCATGCAGGGCGGAGGCGAAGTGATACCCATCAAGACAGGCTTCCGCAAGATAGAGATAAAGAACGCGCAAGTTTTGGTAAACGGCAAGGCGGTGCTCTTCAAGGGAGCCGACCGTCATGAGTTGGACCCCGACGGAGGCTACGTGGTGTCGCGCGAGCGCATGATACAAGACATACAGCTCATGAAGCAGTTCAACATCAACGGCGTGCGCACCTGCCATTACCCCGACGACAACCTGTGGTATGACCTGTGCGACGAGTACGGCATCTACATGGTGGCCGAGGCCAACCTCGAATCGCACGGCATGGGCTATGACGAAACCACCCTTGCCATACGCGACGACTACAAGAAGGCCCACTTGGAACGCAACCGGCGCAACGTGCAGCGCAACTACAACCACCCCGCCATCATCTTCTGGTCGCTTGGCAACGAAGCCGGCTACGGCTCCAACTTCGAGGCCGCCTACGACCTTGTCAAGGCCGAAGACGGCACCCGCCCCGTGCAGTACCACGTAGCCCGCTTGGAGGGCAAGACCGACATCTATTGCCCCATGTATGCCAGCTACAAAGTATGCAAGGACTACTGCGAAGGAGCCGATGTGCCCAAGCCGCTTATCCAGTGCGAGTACGCCCACGCCATGGGCAACTCCGAAGGCGGATTTATGGAGTACATGGACTTGATACGCAAGTATCCCAACTACCAAGGCGGCTTCATCTGGGACTTCGTCGACCAATCCGTGCGCTGGACGGGCAAGAACGGCAAGATGATATACGCCTACGGCGGCGACTTCAACCGCTTCGACG
>JAJPYW010000148.1 GCA_021204715.1 Prevotellaceae bacterium | reverse complement strand
AGCGCTTCGGCGCTTGGGCTGCCGTGCTTACAAGGCGGTTTTCAACCGCCTTTTTTCATGCTTTGCCATGACTGTTATCCTTCACTTCTATCGATGCGCTTCCATGCAGTCTATCGATGCGCTTCCATACCACCTATCGAATCGCTTCGATAGATCTTCATCAATACTATCGTTATAATCTCATCAATATTATCATTAGGATGAGTGGAAGCGCTTCCATTCGCCGAGTCGAAGCGCTTCCATTCAAGTTAAGCAATACTGTCGATATAATTTCATCAATGCTTTTCTTAGAGTGTACGAATTCGAGTTTATAGACCTACAAATTCGAGTTTATAGTTCTGCGGAATACATTCCTTATACCTTATCTATATATAGAAAGGGAGCATGCCTTGCGTGACATGCTCCCTTTATCTTACAAGCCGGTGGTTGTATTACGCCGCTCCCTCCCGCTCTTTGGGCGTGAAGGGCGTCTGCCGCTCGTCGGCTTTCTCCAAGAAGCGGCGTGCCGCGCGCACCATGTGACGCAAGCCGCTGAGCAGCTCTTGCGACTCTTGCACGAGGTTCAGCAGGATGCTCATCGACTCGATGCCCGCGTCGCGCTGCTGCATCTCGTCGATAATGGTCTTTCGGTAGAGCGCCAGCGATTGCTGCACCTTCGAGGCGTCGGCGCGCAGGTCGTGTGAACCCGTCAGGTCGCCGCTGCCTATCATGATGCGGCCGCGCTGCAACAGCCGGTCTATCTCCTCGCTGTAGGCTTGGAACTGGTTGACATACTCGGGCGGTACGGGGCTGAAATTGTTGCCCACGTGCTCGCGGCAAAGGTCGAGGATACGCTTTAAGGAGTAGAGCATCTGCGAGACGGCGTTGATGGTAAGGAAGTACCAAGTGTTCCGTTCCACGGCCAAAATGGGGTTCACGCGGCGCAAGCCCAATATCTCGCGCCGTCGCTGCCGCTTGAAGTCTTTGCGCTCTTCTTCCAAATCGCCCGTGGCGCGTTTCAGGCGCCGGTACTCCTCGTGGAAGAAGGCTTCGGTCACTTCATGGTAGCTTTCGGCGATGAAGGCCAACTGTGCGCTTCCGGTAAGACGCACGTGCTCTGTGAGCAACGACCAGCTTTCGGCCTCGTTGCGGGAGTGTATGAGCTTGCTGAAAATGACGTCGCCCTCGCTCTGCCCTTGCTTGTCTTTGTAGTGCAGGTTGTTGCGCAAGAGGATGAAGATGGCTAATATCACAGCCAGTATCATCACGGGGAAGTTGCCGAAGAAGAGCACGTTGGCAAGCAGGTAGGAGATGATGAAGGCCACGCCTGCCGTGATGAACCAACCGCCTATGACCGACAGCACGCCGGTGATGCGGAACACGGCCGACTCGCGTCCCCAAGCACGGTCGGCCAAGCTGCTGCCCATGGCTACCATGAAGGTGACGTAGGTGGTGGAAAGGGGCAGCTTGAGCGAGGTGCCGAGCGCTACAAGCAAGCTGGCAAGCACCAAGTTGACGATGGCGCGTATCTGGTCGAACGCGGCCCCTTCGGGCATCACGGAGTCGTCTACGTTGAAGCGGGAGTCAATCCATTTGGCTACGGGACGGGGCACGCTCTTGGCGATGAACGAGGCCGCGCCGGTGCAGGAACGCACCACCACGCGGGCCACGTTGCTGGAGCCGAACATCTCGTCGCCCTCGTCCTGTCGGCTCAAGTCGACGGAGGTCTTCACCACATTGCGGGCTTTCTTGCTGAACGCGAGTGACAGTACCATGATGATGCCGGCGCATACCAAGAATACCACGGGGGTGTGGGCGTTCTCCATCAGGCTCGACATCATGAACGAGGAGGCGTCGGCATCGCCGTTGGCCATGAAGTCTTGGTAGGATTCCAATCCGGTCAAGGGCACGCCCACGAAGTTCACCAAGTCGTTGCTGGCAAAGGCCATGGCAAGCGCCATGGTGCCAAGCAGCACGACGAACTTCAACACGGGCACTTTCAAGGCGCTAAGGAAACTCATGATAACGGAGAATACCACCACGCCGCCGCCTATGACGTACCAAGTGTTCTGGCTGATGAAAGCCCTTACATCGTCGGTCATGAAGGTGGAGCCTTTCAACCCGTTGATGAGCAGGAACCAGATGATGACCGTCACCGATATGCCCGAGAGGATGCCCGACTTGAGGGAGCTTCCGAAGAGGTTGCCCATCTTGCCGCTTAAATCGGTGGTGGTGCCGTTCACGCGGTAGGTGAAGCTGAACACCAAGCGTGCTATCCATTGCACCACGGCGCCCAAGACGAAGGCTATGGCCACGCTAAGGAAGATGCCCAATATGACGGACATGGCCTTCTCGGTGTTCAGAAGGTCGCCCAATGTCAAGAGCGTGCCGTCGGGGGCGGCGGCCCCGCGGATGATTTTCAGCAAGGCGATGGCGAAGGAACCGCCGAGTAGCTCGAACACCATGCTCACGGTGGTGGAGGTGGGCATGCCGAGCGTGTTGAACACGTCTAAAAGTATCACGTCGGTAATCATCACCGCGAGGAAGATGCAGATGACATCGTAGAATGAGAAGAAGGCGGGCGTCATGATGCCGTGGCGCGCCACGTCCATCATGCCGTTGCTCATAGCCGCGCCCAAGAACACACCAATGGCCGCGATAATGGCTATGGTGCGGAATTTGGCCACCTTCGCTCCGATGGCCGAGTTCAGGAAGTTCACCGCGTCGTTGCTCACGCCTACTACCAAGTCGAATATGGCCAATAGGATGAGGAACACGACAATGCCTAAAAATAATATGTTCATCGTTATGTAAATGATTGTTGGTTCAATGGTAACGGCGCGCGCTTAGAAGCGTATGGAGAGTTCGGCCACCAACTTGTCTTGCTCGCTCTCTTTGGCGCCGCCGTGGGGGTACCAGTACTTCTCGTAGTTCAGGCGGATGTCGGTGGTGAAGTAGGGGTTGCGCACGCCGAAAGTAATGCCCAGTGTCATGCGGTGGCGCTCGTAATCGGAAATGACAAGGCGCGCGGGACGCTCTTCTTCAAAGCCCGACTTGCCGTCGGAGTGGTCGCCCATGTAGTCGTACCGGCCCAAGTAACTTATGGATTGCAGGAAGGCTTTCCCGTTCTTTACGGGCATCTTGTAGAAGAGCATGGCGTCTACCGACGAGCTGCCGTCGAAGGCTTTGTCGTTGTAGGTTTTGTGCAGGTACTCGCCCTCTATGTGCCAGCCTTTCTTTTCGTAGTAGGCGCCTATGTCGACCGATGTGTAGTGGGCCTTGTGGTCGGCAATGGCCATGTGCTGCACGCTGGGCATGATGACCAATCCGTCTACGGGCATGAGTTGCACGCGCGCCGAGTAGCTCCAGTCGCTGTGCCACGCGGCTTTCTGGCCGGATACGCTCGAGCCGTTGTATAGCCCGATGTCGACGATGGCGACGGTTCTTTCTTGGGCGTTCTTGAATGTGTAGCCCACTTTGGCGCCTACGTCGTACATGTTGCCCGTTTGCTTGGCGATGAAGCTGCGGTTGGCGAAGT
>JAJPYW010000127.1 GCA_021204715.1 Prevotellaceae bacterium | reverse complement strand
AGGTGATGCCTTTGAAGGCCGAAGAGTACGAGTTGCTCACACACCACGGGCTGAACGGCGTCATCTGCTTCCAAGAGACTTACCACCGGGCCAACTACAAGCTCTACCATCCGGCCGGCATGAAGTCCAACTTCGAGTGGCGTGTGAACGGCTTCGACCGCATGGGGCAGGCGGGCGTGCACAGCATCGGCATGGGGGCTTTATTGGGCTTGGAGAAGGAGTGGCGCACCGACGTGACCATGATGGCTTACCACCTGCGCTACCTGCAGAAGCACTACTGGCGCACCAAGTATTCGGTGAACTTCCCCCGCATGCGTCCCGCCCAAAACGAGGGTTTCCGGCCCAACTGCTTCGTGACCGACAGGGAGCTGGCGCAGGTGACGTTTGCCATGCGCATCTTCGACCACGACGTGGACATCTCCTATTCCACGCGCGAGCCGGAGTTCATCCGCGACAACATGTGCACGCTTGGTGTGACCACCATGTCGGCCGAGTCGAAGGTGAACCCGGGGGGCTATTACACCTATCCGCAGGCGTTGGAGCAGTTCACTGTTTCCGACGACCGCACCGCCTCGGAAATCAACCTTAGGCTGCGTGCCTTGGGACGCGAGCCGGTGTGGAAAGACTGGGACGCCACTTTCGACCACCCGCAATGTTCACGACCGTCATCATCACCTGCCCAGGCCATGTAGAAGACGAGGCGCGCCGAGTGGCTTGCTTCTTGCAAGAGGGCAAGTGCGGTTACGTGCACATCCGCAAGCCCTCATGGGAGCGTAGTGAGGTGGAGGCGCTGTTGCAAGCCATTCCCGTGAAATGGCATGAAAGGCTCGTGCTGCACGACTGGTTCGAGCTTGCCGTGGCTTACCGCCTGCACGGGGTGCATGTGAACGCGCGCAACCCCTTGCCCCCGCAAGGCTTTACGGGGAGCGTGAGCCGCAGCCTGCACTCGCTCGAGGAGGTGGCGCGGTGGAAGCGCGGCTACGCTTTTGTGTCGCTCTCGCCCCTGTTCGATTCCATCTCCAAGCAGGGCTACCGCGCCGCCTTTACCCCCGGTGAATTAGCACGGGCGAAGGCTGCCGGCATTATCGATGAAAAGGTGTTCGCCTTGGGCGGCATTACGTTCGACAAGTTGCCCGCGGTGCAGGCCATGGGTTTCGGGGGCGCGATGCTCTTGGGCGACGCTTGGAAATAAACGCATATTCCACTTGTATGAAAACCATTCTTACCATTGCGGCCGCCGACTCTTCGGCAGGGGCGGGCATACAGCAAGACCTCAAGACCGTCACTTCCTTGGGACATTACGCCCTCACCGCCATCACCGCGCTCACGGCACAGAACACGTGCGGCGTAAGGCAAGTCATGGAAGTGCCCGTCGACTTCTTCCGCGCCCAGTTGGAGGCGCTCGGCGACGACATCCGCATCGATGCCGTGAAGATAGGCGTGCTGCCCGGCCGTGGCTTGGTGGAGGCAGCCGCTTCGTTCATCAAGCCGTTGCAGGTACCTGTTGTGTTGGACCCTGTATTGGCACCCACTACCGGCCGTCAATTCTTGGACGAAGACGGCATGGCCTGTATGAAAGAGCGCCTGCTGCCGCTCTGCACGCTTGTCACGCCCAATATACCGGAGGCCATGCGGCTGCTCGGCGGCGGTGCTTCACCCGTAGATGCCGGCCCCATGTTGGCACGCCGCTTCCACACCGCTTTCCTTCTGAAGGGCGGCCACGCCGAAGGCACGGAGTCGGTAGACCGGCTTTATCTGCCCGACGCCACCGCTTTCGAGTTCAGCTCGCCACGCATCGACACCGGCAACCTGCACGGCACCGGCTGCACGCTCTCTTCGGCCATCGCCACCTTCTTGGCCCAAGGATTCTCACTTACAGAGAGCGTGCGCCTCGGAAAGGAAGCCACGCTGCAAGGCATCAAGCGGGGCGCCGCGTTGCACATCGGCAAAGGCCACGGCCCGCTCTGGATGTTTCCCTTGTCATGACATTCCGTCCGCCTTAATTAACTAAAAAAAGTTGGCTTTGGTTTGGTGGAATGTAGATGATTTGTAGTAACTTTGCAACCCAAATCTGTGTTTGAAGGATGAGACAACTAAAGATTACAAAAAGTATCACCAACAGGGAGAGTGCTTCACTCGACAAGTATTTGCAAGAGATAGGCAGGGAAGACTTGATTACCGTGGAAGAGGAAGTGGAGCTTGCCCAACGCATACGTAAAGGCGACCGGGTGGCATTGGAGAAACTTACGCGGGCCAACCTGCGCTTTGTCGTGTCGGTGGCCAAACAATACCAGAACCAAGGCTTGAGCCTGCCCGACTTGATTAACGAAGGCAACTTGGGGCTTATCAAGGCGGCCGAGAAGTTCGACGAGACACGTGGTTTCAAGTTCATCAGTTATGCCGTGTGGTGGATACGCCAGTCTATCCTGCAGGCGTTGGCCGAGCAGTCGCGCATTGTGCGCCTGCCACTCAACCAAGTGGGTTCCCTCAACAAGATAAGCAAGGCTTTCTCCAAGTTCGAGCAAGAGAACGAGCGCCGTCCCTCGCCCGAGGAGTTGGCCGACGAATTGGAGATACCCGTAGACAAGATTTCCGATACCTTGAAGGTGTCGGGCCGTCACATCTCGGTAGACGCTCCTTTCGTGGAAGGCGAGGACAACAGCTTGCTCGATGTATTGGTAAACGACGATTCCCCCATGGCCGACCGCTCGTTGGTGAACGAGTCGTTGGCCCGTGAGATAGACCGCGCGCTCTCCACGTTGACCGACCGCGAAAAGGAAATCATCCAGATGTTCTTCGGCATAGGCCAGCAGGAGATGACACTCGAAGAGATAGGCGACAAGTTCGGCTTGACGCGTGAACGGGTGCGCCAGATAAAAGAAAAAGCCATCCGCCGGCTTAGGCAAAGCAACCGCAGCAAGTTGCTCAAATCATACTTGGGGTAACACATTAGTCAAGGCTATGAAGTATATGAAAACAGTATGTGCCGTGCTGACGCTCCTGCTCGTCTGCTCGTCATTTTCTTGGAAAGGCATCAAGTTGAAGAAGGTGCGCGAACCGGTCTATGCCTTCGGCGTGGCCGCCTCTTTCACCGACACGGTGGTTTATTACACCCCCTTGCAGCTGCTCGACAGCGTGAAGTTGGATAAAGAGGGCTTCCTGCCCGACCGCGATCTCTACAGTGTCCAGTTGAAGAACTACGTGGAGGGCGACTTGAACCAAACCAACTACACCTGCATGATTTACTTCGACACCGACAAACCGAAATTGGAGAAGACCTTCTCGAAGGTGAAGGGCAACTACACCAAAAGCGGCGGCGTGTTGTTGACCGCCATAGAGCCGGATGCCTTTACGTTCAAGAAACCTTCGTACAACAACGATTATTGAACCGGCGCCGCGGCACTTGCCGCTTGTCCCTAACTTGATGCCGTTGTCATGAAACCGGCCGTCCGTCTCCTTTTGTGCTTTTCATTGTTGTTCCTGTGGGCTTGCG
Organism: Prevotellaceae bacterium; assembly: GCA_021204715.1. Lineage (GTDB taxonomy): Bacteria > Bacteroidota > Bacteroidia > Bacteroidales > Bacteroidaceae > Bacteroides. Next base: position 50 of record JAJPYW010000127.1, on the reverse strand, counting down.
GGGACGATGACGCCGACGTTATTCAAAGCGGCACGGGCGTGCGCACGGTA
>JAJPYW010000227.1 GCA_021204715.1 Prevotellaceae bacterium | reverse complement strand
GACATGCCGCCGCCACTGAAGCCGCCATACTGTCCGCCGCCTGCCGCGCCGCCCATGCCTGCGTGCCCGAACTGGTCGTAGCGCGCCCGCTTGTCGGGGTTGCTCAACACACCGTAGGCTTCGGCCGCCTCCTTGAACTTCTCTTCGGCTTCCTTGTCGCCGGGGTTCTTGTCGGGGTGATACTGGATGGCTTTCTTGCGGTATGCCTTCTTTATCTCGTCGGCCGTGGCGTTTTTCTCCACGCCCAATACTTCGTAGTAATCTCTTTTTTCCATACTGCCTCTTCGCTTTTATTCTCCCACCACTACCTTGGCGTGACGGATTACTTTATCGTTGAGCGTATAGCCCGTCTGCACGCACTCCAATATCTTTCCTTTCAGCTGCTCTTCGGGTGCCGGCACCAACGCGACGGCTTCGTGGTAATCGGTGTCGAGCGGTTTTCCTTTCGTCTCGATTACCTTCACGCCATTCTGTCCCAACACCGTCATGAACTTGTTGTATATCAACGCGACGCCCTCTTTCACGGCGGCCACTTCAGTGGCTTGCTCCATGTTCTTCAAGGCACGCTCGAAGTCGTCTACAATGGGCAGTATGCTGTTTATGCACTTCTCGCCGCCGTTCAGAATCAGCTCGGCCTTCTCCTTCATGGTGCGCTTGCGGTAGTTGTCGAACTCGGCCGACAGGCGCAGGTATTTGTCCTGCCGGTCTTCTATCTCGGCTTTGGCTTGCTCCAATGCCGCCTTCAACCGCTCCTCTTCCGTTTGGGGCGTGTCCTTCCCGGGGGCGGCTTCCGCCGTCTCTTCCCTCACGTTATCTTGTGCGTCGGCGGCCTTCGCTTGTTCCCGGCCGCAGGCTGCTTGCTTGCTTTGACACTTGTCCATCTTCTCCTCTTTGTCAGGCTTGTTTATCGTCTCGTTCTCCATAACTACAGGGTTTTATGTAGGTTAATGACTACTTGCAAGGCAGCAAAAACTTTGCCAAAACGCGCTCTTTTAGCCTAAAACGTTTTAAATAGCTATTTTTGTGCCACAATGACAGCGCAGGCCACGCCTATTAAACGAAAAAAGCTATCTTTGCAGCCGCATACGAAAGTGTGTCAAGACTTGAATTATTAAAAAATACTTCGGAGGCCGTAGGCCGACCAAGCCTCCCATATAAGGGGAGGTTTGGAGGGGTGGTCAAGCAATGCCCCCGTAGGGGTGTGTCTTTAGACACACCCGCATATACAAAGCAGACAGCATGATAACAGTTACAAACGTATCGGTACAATTCGGCAAAAGAGTGTTGTTCAAGGATGTGAACCTCAAGTTCACCGAAGGCAACTGTTACGGCGTCATAGGCGCCAACGGTGCGGGCAAGTCTACCTTCCTGCGCACCATATCGGGCGAGTTGGAGCCCACTACGGGCAACATTGTGTTAGGACACGGGGAGCGCCTGTCCGTGCTCAGCCAAGACCACTTCAAGTGGGATCCTTATACGGTGATGGACACTGTGCTGATGGGGCACAGCGTGCTTTGGGACATCATGAAGCAGCGCGAGGCCATGTATGCCAAGACCGACTTCACCGACGAAGACGGCTTGAAAGTATCTGAATTGGAAGAGAAGTTCGCCGAATTAGACGGCTGGAACGCCGAGAGCGACGCGGCCATGTTGCTCAGTGGCTTGGGCATCGGCGAAGACAAACATTACCTGCCCATGAGCGAGCTCAGCAACAAGGAGAAGGTGCGTGTCATGTTGGCGCAAGCCCTCTTCGGCAACCCCGACAACCTGCTTTTAGACGAGCCTACCAACGACTTGGACATGGACACGGTGACTTGGTTGGAAGAGTACCTCTCCAACTTCGAGCACACCGTGTTGGTGGTGAGTCACGACCGCCACTTCTTGGATTCGGTATGCACCCATACGGTCGACATCGACTATGGTAAAATCAACCTCTTCGCCGGCAACTACAGCTTCTGGTACGAATCGAGCCAGCTTGCCTTGCGCCAGCTGCAGAACCAGAAGGCCAAGGTAGAGGAGAAGCGCAAGGAGTTGGAAGAGTTCATCCGCCGTTTCAGTGCCAACGTGGCCAAGAGCAAGCAGACCACCAGCCGCAAGAAGATGCTCGAGAAACTCACCGTGGAAGAGATACGTCCCTCCTCGCGCAAGTATCCCGGCATCATCTTCACGCCCGCGCGAGAGCCGGGCAACCAGATACTCGAAGTAAGCGGCCTTGCCAAAAGCCTTGAAGACGGCACGCCGCTGTTCCGCGACGTGAGCTTCACCGTGCAGAAGGGCGAGAAGATAGTGTTCCTCTCGCACGACCCGCGCGCCATGACCTCGCTCTTCGAGATATTGAACGGCAATATGCAAGCCGATGCAGGCACCTTCAACTGGGGCGTCACCATCACCACCGCCTACTTGCCGTTAGACAACACCGCCTTCTTCGATACCGACCTCAACTTGGTAGAGTGGCTCAGCCAGTTCGGTGAAGGCAACGAAGTCTACATGAAGGGCTTCTTGGGGCGCATGCTCTTTTCGGGCGACGAAGTGTTGAAGAAAGCCCGCGTGCTTTCGGGCGGCGAGAAGATGCGTTGCATGATTGCCCGCATGCAGCTGCGCGGCGCCAACTGCCTGATATTAGACACGCCCACCAACCACTTAGACTTGGAGTCTATCCAAGCCTTCAACAACAACTTGAAGGTGTATAAAGGCAACATCCTCTTCTCTTCGCACGACCACGAGTTCATCGAGACGGTGGCCAACCGCATCATCGAATTGACGCCGAACGGCATCATTGACAAGCTCATGGAGTATGACGAGTACATCACTTCCGACCACATCAAGTCGCTCAAAGCACGGCTCTACGGAGCGTGAGATGAACGGGGCAGGAGTGCGGTGTTGCAGGAAAGATGTGGACAAGCAATAGGTCTAAGGCAACTTTATTAAGCAAAGCGTAGCGGCATCAAGTGTATGGAAACCATCTTCAGGGAAGCGGCGCGGGGCGAAGAGGGGCGTGTCATGGACATCATGGACCAAGCGAGGCGTCAGATGCGCGGCTTGGGCAGCATCCAATGGGACGAGACCTATCCCGCGCTTGAACATATAGTGGAAGATATTCAGCGTTGTATAGGCTACGTGTTGCACGACGGCCGCACGGTCATCGCCTACGGTGCCGTGGTCTTTACCGGCGAGCCTGTGTACGGCAACATCAAAGGGAAGTGGCTTACCACAGGCGTGCCCTACGTGGTGCTGCACCGCCTCGCCGTGGCCGACGAAGCGAAACGGCAAGGCATGGCCACCCGTTTCATGCAAGAAGTGGCGGTGCTGGCACGTGGCAAAGGCGTGCACAGCTTCCGTGTCGACACCAGTTACGACAACGTCTATATGCAGAAAACCTTCGCCGCCTTGGGATTCAGCTTTTGCGGGGAAGTGTATTACACGAAAGGGGTGCGGATTGCTTACGAAAAGTTGATATAAGCATGCGCCGATGCTTTGCGTGTGCCGGCTTTATGCCGACCGCTTTATACGATCTTCTTATTTCCCTTTTCTTATACCTATTATATATACCTTATTATATAT